>NZ_JAWRVL010000002.1:0-253701 GCF_036663595.1 Halalkalibacter lacteus | reverse complement strand
TTTGATTTAACACAATTGGTATATAACGGAGCGAAGCTCGCATGTGATCGTATAGCTAAGTCACTCTCCAAAAAGGGGATGACTCAAGTAGCGTAAACCTATTTTTTAACAGAAAAATGAAAATTGGGTCCTTGTATAATTCTTGAGGTAGGCTTTATGAAATTGATTCACTTATTTAATTTAAATATTTTTTAATACGGTTCTAAGAAAAAATGATTATCTGATCCAAGGAGTATTATTCCTGTATTACTTAATGAAAGCACTTCCTCGTTAAATTTCAATAATGATAGGAACGATCATTGGCTTACTCTTAGTATGTTTATATAAATATTGTCCTATCGATTTTTTTATATGTTGTTTTATGACCTTCCATTGGTTGTTTTTATTCGCTTCTTGTAGCTCGTTAATCGTTTTTGTAATAAGGCGATTAACATTTCTTCGGAGTTCCTCGTCATACACGAATCCACGAGAAATAGTATCGGGTCCAGAAACCAGTTTTCTTTCCGCTTTGCTCATCGTTAAAACAATTACGAGCATGCCATCCTCCGAAAGTTGTTTACGGTCTCGTAACACAAAGTCCCCAACATCACCAACGCCTATCCCGTCTACATAGGTATTTCCTACCGGTATTGTCCGAATCTGCTGTGCAACGGAGTTTACAATATCGACGACATCCCCATTATTTATGATAAACGTGTTTCCTTGCTTGACTCCAACTGATTCAGCTAACAAACAGTGATGGTGTAGCATTCTATATTCACCGTGAATTGGAATAACATATTTGGGTTTCATTAATGTAAGCATTAATTTTAAATCTTCTTGATAGCCATGGCCGGAAACATGCATTCCTGACGAACTTCCCGTCCCATAAATCACTTTGGCTCCAAGTGTAAATAAGTTATCTACGATACGCGTGACATTCCGTTCATTCCCAGGTATTGGACCTGCTGCAAAGATAACCGTATCTTCCGGTAAAATCTCGACACCACGAAAGTTTCCAGTGGATAGGCGAGCGAGAGCTGCCATTGGTTCTCCTTGACTTCCTGTGCATAGGATAGCCACCTTTTCAGGAGCCATTTCATTGATTTGATCTTGTTCAATTAACATCCCTTCAGGAACGGTTAAATAACCACGTTCCATCGCAACAGCTACGACATTTACCATACTTCGTCCAAGTAGCGCAAGCTTTCGATTTGTTTTTTCGGCGGCGTCGACGACTTGCTGCACACGACTAATATTGGAAGCGAAGGTGGAAAGAATGACTTTGCGCTCCGCCTTCATGAAAGCCTCTTCCACATGTTCGCCTACCATTTGCTCCGATGGCGTAGAGCCTGGCCGTTCTGCATTCGTACTTTCAGACAATAGAAGCAAGACACCTTCTTTGCCGATTTCAGCCATTTTATGAATATCCGAGTGCTCATTATTCGCGGGTGTTAAATCAAACTTGAAGTCCCCAGTATGTACAATATTCCCCTCTGGTGTGTGAAATACTATCCCTAGACAATCGGGAATACTATGGGTTACTTTGAAAAAATTGACACTTATATTATCAAATTTCAAATGTGAATTTGCATCAATTTCAATCAATTCAGTTTCTCTTAAGAGTTTATGCTCTTTTAACTTTAATTCTATTAACCCTAATGTGAAACGTGTTGCATAAATGGGTACATTTAATTTTTTTAAGAAGAACGGAATCCCCCCGATATGATCTTCGTGTCCATGTGTAACAATTAATGCTCTAATTTTTTCCTCATTCTCCACTAAATAAGTAATATCAGGAATAATTAAGTCAATTCCCAACAAACTTTCATCCGGAAACTTATTCCCACAGTCGATGATCACGATATCGTTTGAACATTCGATTGCATACATATTTTTCCCGATTTCATTCAAGCCACCTAAGCCGAAAATCGATAATGTATTATCTATTGTGCTCAAATTTACATCCTCCTACTTTAAAAATGATAATCTTAGTATGCCCATTTGCTTTTCCATTATTAGAAGGTTGAATACTCGTTCTCGGCAACTGTGGTGACGAAAAGACGGATAGAAAACACTTCCCCAGTATTGAAGTCAATTAATGTTAATATTCTTGTAAGGGTGCGCATGAAACTCTATGTTGTTTACAATTTGTCTACAAATGATGTCAGAACAAAACTTAATCATGGACTCTCGTCTACCCCTGGCATTGTAAAGAACAAACTTTGATCATCATTAGAGACGGAACATGGATAACGACTTTTTTATCAGAGTGTTGGGTGGATACAATATAAGAAACTACCCGTAAGAAAAAGCCCTCAAATGAGGAGGGGCACTGAAAAAGTAAAAAATGAGATCCTCAAGGAAGCGGCAATGACTTTTCGCGTTACTAAGAGGCTTCTAAGCGAGGACTGTTTTCCGCTCAAAAATCGAACGTACATTCCATAGATTAAGAATAATCACTCGTATGAGAAATGCTCTTTATCAACAATAGCGAAAGGGTCTAACATGAGCTGGGAAGACTCTCGAATGATGCTGTCAGACACGTAGCAATTACGTAGGCGGAAAACAGACCAAAAGAAGGTACCTAAACACCAACTGGATAAACAAGAGTTACGAAATCGGTATTGTTGATAAAGTTGATTTGCAGACTAAACAGCTAAAAGTGAGGTTTAATGATGATATTGCGTATATCGATATTGCTTGTTTGAAACATGTAGAAAGGATTTAAGCCGAGGCTTCATGTGGTTGATTTTCAACGATCCATTTAATAAAATCAATCTCTTCCTCTTTTAAATCTCTATTCAACTTTTCTTCGAATTCGTTTTTCAATTCGTTTACCGTTAACATGTACATCGACTCCTTTTTCTTTAATAATAATCGATTTTTCAGATATTTCAACAAAATGATACATTTCTTTACAAAGAATTTACAAGACCCACATGAGTAAGGGCTCTTTATCAGGGATTCCCCTTTGACACGACCCCTCCCGTATGGGCCCTGTGTTGCATTAGAGGCTTTGAAAGAAGATATAGTTGTTATTATAGAACCAATAAAAACTATGCCAGCAACAATTATTGCAACCCACTCTGCAGAACCCACCCCTCACCACCAATATATACCATAAAAGGATTTAACCCCTGTAATATTTTACACTTTGTCCAATGACATTTATCTGAAATTCATTTGTTATTTACTTAGGCCGCTATTTTCCTTTCCCCCCTTTAATTAGCCTTTTTTTAAAAGCCCGTCCCTTTCACCTAAGCTAATTAATAAAACTCGCATACAATAAATTGTAGACAAAAGTTAACACCTCCGATTTTTAGCGCCTTAATAGGCGCATTTTTTTATACTCAGACTACTTAACTATTTTGAATTCACTTCCATTTACCTAGACTTAAATTCACAATAAATGTATATAAATAATTATGTCTCTTAACTTTCGTCCACTTTACTTAACAGGCCCGGGCTGGCGCCAAATAGAGTTAGGAGACGCCAAGTGCTCACTTTTTATCCCGCTGCACGTTGCTCTTCTGGTTCTTCCACAAAATTCTTTTCATTCTGAGTATCAGTGAGTAGATTAATAAGGTTCGGTTGATCGAACTCTTTTTTTCAAGCAACCAAGACCATAGCCGCGAATTTGACTCTCTTTTGATTTCAGTCGACCGTTGCAAAGTAAACAAGTGGTATGTGACTGACCGTTTGCTGGCACAACACCTTTCTCAAGTAGGTTATCAGTAGATTGAATTCCTCCCAAGCAATTCTACGTGCTTCTAACACAGCTAAGTAAATCGCCATAGTTAGTGAATCAGCTTCAAAAATCATGCTATACTACCCAATATAAATTAGCTTCTCACCTTCTAGAATAATTCTGGTCGGATTTTGGTCACAACGTTTTTTGCTTCAAGAAAAACACTCTTTGACCAAACAAAGAAAAACCCTCAACACAGGTAGTGTCAAGGGTTTGATCATCTTAGTAGTTCTGTAAGTACTGGTCGCGTTCCCACGGATGTACTTGTGTACGGAACATGTCCCACTCGATTTCTTTTGCTTCCACAAAGTTCTCGACTGCATGTTCGCCAAGTGCTTTTACAAGAATATCATCTTTAATTAAAGCATCAATTGCTTGCTTTAATGTTGCAGGAAGATCATTAATTCCTTCTTCGATGCGCTCTTCTTTGCTCATAACATAAATGTTACGATCCGTTGCTGGTGGCGGAGTTAATTTCTTCTTAATTCCGTCAAGTCCTGATGCAAGCATAACAGCCATTGCTAAGTATGGGTTTGCTGCTGGGTCTGGACTACGTACTTCAACACGAGTACTCACGCCTCTTGATGATGGAATACGAATTAATGGACTACGGTTACGCATTGACCAAGCAACATAAACTGGCGCTTCGTATCCAGGTACAAGACGCTTATAAGAGTTAACGATTGGGTTCGTAATCGCTGTGAATGCTTCAGCATGCTTTAAGATACCAGCTAAGAATTGCATTGCTGTTTCACTTAATTGTGATTCTGTACCTTCATCATAGAATACGTTTCCTTCTTTGTTGAACAGTGACATATTCAAGTGCATACCAGAACCGTTTACTCCAAATAATGGCTTCGGCATAAATGTAGCATGCAAACCGTGCTTACGCGCGATTGTTTTTACAACAAGCTTAAACGTTTGGATGTTATCGCATGCCGTAATAGCATCTGCATATTTAAAGTCAATTTCATGTTGACCAGGAGCTACTTCATGGTGAGAAGCTTCAATATCAAAGCCCATATCTTCAAGCTCTAATACGATATCACGACGACAGTTTTCTCCTAAATCTGTTGGAGCTAAATCAAAGTATCCACCTTTATCGTTTAACTCTAATGTTGGCTCACCATTCTCATCATTTTTGAATAAGAAAAACTCTGGTTCTGGTCCAATATTGAACGCTGTAAATCCTAGTTTGTCTGCATCTTTTAATACTCTTTTCAGAATTCCACGAGGGTCTCCTGCGAATGGAGTAGGTTCCTCACCAGGCTTACCTGGTAGGTACACATCACAAATTAGACGAGCTACTTTTCCTTTTTCAGGTGTCCATGGGAAAATAACCCACGTATCCAAGTCTGGATATAGATACATATCAGACTCTTCAATACGAACAAACCCTTCGATTGAAGAACCATCAAACATCATTTTATTATCTAGTGCTTTTGATAATTGATCTACTGGGATTTCTACGTTCTTAATCGTTCCTAGTAAATCAGAAAATTGAAGACGAATAAAACGTACATTGTCTTCCTTCACGATACGCATAATATCGTCTCTTGTAAATTTCGCCATTTTATGTACTCCCCTTTCAAAACTTTCAATGTATTTAGAAAAACAAGTCACAATGTCCTTGTTTAATCTCCTAATGGTAAAAAAACTTTATGAATGAAAACGCACTCTATTCCACTATTGCTATATTACGATCAAATAGAAAGGAGCAACAACTTATGTATTACACAAATGATTATTTTTATTCGTATCATCATGTTACTAAATGCATCGTAGCCTGTCAACCATTGTAAAATAAGCTCACAAAGCTGATTTATTAAGGAATTTTATATGATTTTCTCGGTCTTAAAATTCGACTTTATTCATTCTCCAAAACCGCGTCAACTGCTAGTAAAACGGCAATTTTCACATGTTCATACGTTAATCCGCCTTGGACATACGCAACGTAAGGAGGACGAATAGGACCATCTGCGGTTAATTCGATGCTCGCCCCTTGAATAAATGTGCCAGCAGCCATAATGACAGGATCTTCATACCCTGGCATAGGACTTGGATATGGTGTTACATGAGCATTGACCGGCGATGCTGTTTGAATGGCTTGACAAAAAGCAATCATTTTCTCAGGAGATGGAAAATGTACAGATTGAATTAAATCGGTTCTTTTCTCGTTCCATTTTGGTGATGTACTCATACCAATCATTTCTAATGTTGCTGCTGTAAATATCGCCCCTTTTAAGGCTTGCGACACAACATGTGGAGCTAAGAAAAATCCTTGGTACATTTCAAGTAAACTATACAAACTTGCTCCACCTTCAGATCCAATTCCTGGTGCGGCCAAACGATAGGAGGAAAGTTCAACGAGATCCCTTCTTCCAACAAGGTACCCCCCTGTTTTGACAATTCCTCCACCTGGATTTTTAATAAGCGAACCAGCTATTAAATCTGCTCCTACTTCACAAGGTTCTCTTGTTTCGACAAACTCCCCGTAGCAATTATCAACAAATACAATCACGTCGCCTTTAATCGATCGAACAAACTGAACCATTTGCTCAATTTGTCCAACTGTAAAAGAAGGACGATCCCCATATCCTTTTGATCGCTGGATTCCAATTACTTTTGTTTTTTCTGTGATTTGACTGCGAATCTGTTCTTCATCAATCCAACCAGAATTCGTCAGTGGCACAGCGTTATACCCAATCTGAAATTCTTTTAATGAGCCATTTCCGTTTCCGCGTATACCAACAATTTCCTCTAACGTGTCATAAGGTTTGCCTGTTATATACAGTAGGTCATCACCTGGTCTAAGCACACCGAATAAAGCTGTTGCAATTGCGTGTGTTCCGGAGATAATTTGAGGTCGCACGAGTGCTGCCTCACCACCAAATACTTCAGCATAAATCGATTCAAGCGTATCTCGACCGACATCATCATATCCATACCCAGTTGAAGGTGTAAAATGAAAATCAGCAACTTGATGATTGCGAAAAGACTGCATCACTTTTGCTTGATTGAATAGGGAAACAGCCTCAATTTCTTGATGGTGCTCTCTTATTTGTTGTTCCACTTCTTGAACTACTTTTTCTAGTTTTTCTTGATGTTTCAATATTAACATGTCCTTATTCATCCACTTTCATTCTCTTTGGTTCGATTACCGACCTTATCTTTAGTTCATGTCCTAGTGCCGTGTCAGGTAAAACATACCCACGGATATCATAATGCTCTGTTTCTTCATTCCAATCTTGCTTTTGAATAAGGGTAGTTTCTCGGCATTTTGAAAGAAGCGCACCTTCATCTGCTTTTAATAAAACATGGTATTCAATCATTTGCTCCATTAATTTTTCTTCCATTGCATGCTTTAAACTTTCAAGATCATCTTGTTCAAACGCACTAATCTCAATTGAGTCCTCTTCATTGGTCGGAAAAAACTCAGCCACTTTCTGTTCACTTTTATTGTAAACAACCAGTTGTGGAATGGTCTCTGATCCTAGTTCCGTTATTAATTGTTTCACCGTTTTCTCATGTTGCTCATAATCAGGGTTCGAGCTATCCACAACATGTAGCAATAAATTTGCTTCTTGAAGTTCCTCTAACGTTGAGCGAAACGCGGCTACAAGAGTCGTCGGCAAATCTTGTATAAATCCTACAGTATCCGAAAGTAATACCTTCATCCCACTCGGCAAAGTAAACTGTCTTGTCGTTGGGTCAAGGGTCGCGAATAGCTGATTTTCTTCTAATGTATCTACTTCTGCTAGTCGATTTAAAATCGTTGATTTCCCTGCATTCGTATAGCCAACAATCGCTACTTGAAAAGCTTCATTTTGCTTTCTACGCTCTCGATAACGCTGCCTGTGAGAAACTACCGCTTCAAGTTGCTGTTTAAGTTCATCCATTCTTCTACGAATATGTCTTCGATCTGTTTCAAGTTGTGTTTCACCCGGACCTTTAGATCCAATTCCACCTCCTTGACGTGAAAGAGCCAACCCTTGACCAGCAAGACGTGGCAATAAATAAGACAATTGTGCTAGTTCTACTTGTAATTTCCCTTCTCTTGAGCGAGCTCTCGAAGCAAAAATATCTAATATTAATTGAGTTCGATCAATAACCGTTTTTTGAGTTCTTGTATGAACATTCCGAATTTGGCTAGGTGATAACTCGTCATTAAATACTATTGTATCAACATTCTTTTCTTCTATTAAAAGGATTAACTCCTCAACTTTTCCTCTTCCGATATATGTAGAAGGTTCAACTTTGGGACGCTTTTGCGTCAGCGTTCCAACAACTGTTCCTTTGGCCGTTTCGACTAAGCTTTTCAGTTCTTCCAACGACCGTTTAAATGCCACATCGTCTGTATCTAATTGACATCCAACTAAGATAACATTCTCTGTTTCTCTATGGTTAATTTCTTGCAACGATTTCCACATCCTTTATTAGTGTTCTTATTATCCTTTGTTTCCGCAATCATTTCATACGCATCATACCATGAACGAGCAAAAAAAACAGATTTCAATTATTATGATTGAATGCTTAATTTGAACACCTGAACCATCAAGGAACAAAACCGAATATACAAAAAAATCGAACAAGCATATAATTTAATTAGTAAATGGTTAATATATAAAAAAAGGGAAAAGGGGTCCAGCTTCATGACTACATCTAATCAAGTTACGATTACGTCTTCAGAATTAGGGAATTTATGGATGACTTTTCAAGAAAAAACAATGCTTATGAGGTTTTTAGAGCATTTTCTTGAACATGCCGAAGATCAAAACACTCAACAAATTCTACAGTCATGTTACGATGCTTCTGCTCAAACAATAGAAACAATTATAAATATCTTTCAGCAAGAAGGAGCCGTTATTCCTACTGGCTTTACTAAAAATGACGTTAATAAAGGTACTCCTAAATTATTCGACTATTTGTATGAGCCAATGTTTTTACATATGATGAGCAAAATAGAAATAAATCTTTTTGCCCTCTTTTCAACCATGTCCTATCGTAAAGATATAAGACAGTTTTTTAATCAATTGACAACAAATTCTCAACAAATATTTGATCAGTGTGCACAAATTCTTTTAGAGAAAGGCGTGCTTTCCCGTCCGCCATATGTATCCATGCCAAAGGAAGTTGCTTTTGTTCGAAATATTCATTATTTATCGGGATATCAGTTGTTAAAGGAAGCCAGATCTTTAAATGTCGTTGAACTTTCTCAGATTCACCATGCTATTGAGACAAACCTAACAGGGATGCAGTTAATGATTGGTTTTGCCCAAGTAGCAAACGATCATGAGGCAAAGAAATATTTTGTAAAAGGAATGAAATTATCCAAAGAAGTTGAAACCAAGTTAGGAGAATATTTGCGAAAGGATTATATCGAACCACCAGCTACACATGCAGGAAAAGCTACTAATTCAACAGTTGCTCCATTCTCTGATAAGATGATGCTTTATACTACGAACTTGTTAAGCACTTTCGGTCTTGGCAGTAATTCACTTGGTGGTGCTTTTAGTTTACGAAGTGATATACCTTTTACAATGGCACGTCTAGGTAAAAAGGTTTTCAACTTTGCAAAAGAAGGTGGAGAAATTATGATTAAAAAAGGTTGGATGGAGGAACCGCCTCAAGTGGAAGATCGGAGACAATTAACTAAATAAACATAGTATATGATTCAACTCTGAATCATAATAATCCTATCAAAAAAGGCTGTTGACAACACGGATCAACAGCCTAGGTTATTCCTTACTATTTACTTTTTCCTTTTTGTACCACAAGGCTTCTTCGCATTTTAATTTACCTTAACATGCGAAGAATGAAATTTAAAATCTTCACGTTTCATCGTTAATAAGGAGTCACGATCAAACGTATTATCTTTCAGAAGTCGAACGGCCTGCAGCCGAATCCCTTCTTCTATTATATTACGTATATAACGACCGTTACTAAATGTACGTTCTTGTTCCTGTCTAATCCGTCTGATGTGTTCTTTAATGTGAAATTCTCCTTCTTGGGTTAGCACATACTCCCGCTCCGATAGCATCCGACGAACCATTTCCATTAATTCATCAGTTGTATAATTAGGAAAATCAATCGCAATGGGGAAACGAGATGGGAGTCCTGGATTAAGCGATAAGAAATAATCCATCTCTCTTGAATAACCTGCTAATATTAAGACGAAATCATGTTGGTGATCTTCCATCGCCTTCACTAACGTATCAATTGCCTCTTTTCCAAAATCCTTTTCTCCACCTCTTGCTAACGAATAGGCTTCATCAATAAATAACACACCACCACTTGCTTTCTTTAATACATCTCTTGTTTTTTGTGCTGTGTGTCCAATATATTCCCCAACTAAATCAGCACGTTCCACTTCCATAAAGTGTCCTTTTGCCAGTACCCCCATCTGATGCAAGAATTCGGCAATAATTCTTGCCACTGTTGTCTTTCCTGTTCCAGGGTTTCCTTTAAAAATCATATGAAGCACTTGCTTGCTCGCTTTTAACCCTTGCTCCTCACGACGCTGGTTAATAAAAAGCCATGCATAAATTTCATTAACGAGCCTCTTCACTTCTTCCAATCCTACATATTCTTCTAACTTTTTCTCGAAACGGGTTAAAATATCATGCGCTTCTTTTTCTTCTTCGGTTTGAAAAAGGGATCCATTCTGTCCGAATTTCTCATTCGGTTTATGGTTTAATACCACATTAATCCGCCCTCTTTTTTTGGAGTTAACCGGGTTACTCATGATGTACACCCCTTTGCAGTTCCGTCTTACACCAAGTTTTTCACTTACTCATACTATACGCAAAAATAGGCGATCATGTGACAAACGCCTACTTTAAGTTTTTCCTTTAATTAAAAAAGTAAGAACACAGTCTCCTTATTGTCTATCTTTATCATCTTACGCAGGATGAAAAGGAAGGATTCCAATTTAATCTTCTTCTATGGCCAAATTTCAAAGTAGCCAACATCAGTAACCAAATTGCATAATCATTCTCAGAAAATAAAAAGCTGACTCTTAAGACAGTTCACGTCGAGTCAGCCTACACTTATTATTAGTTTATATAATCAAGTTAACTAAATTTAGTTCGAGTTAATTTCGGTACAAATAATGATAAAAAGAAGGAACGTGCCAGACTAAATAATACAAAGGCGAACCAAATTCCATGATTATGATAATTAGGTACGAACAACCAAATAGCTAATAAAAATACGAATAATGCTAGGATAATAGAATCTCTAATAGATCCGGCCTCTGTAGCACCTGAAAAAATCCCTTCTAATTGCAAACCCCAAAATCCAACAATAGGAAAAACTGTCATCCATAATAAGAGCTCAAATGCAGTTTCTTTTACCTCTGTAATCGTTGTGAAAAATGAAACTATATTATCTCCATATACAAGTATGGTTAAAGACAATATGAATGCGGCAACAAAGCCCCATTGTGCTGATAGAGAGAATGCACGTTTATAAAGGGAGTAATTTCCTCCTCCTATTGCTCTTCCGACAATGATACTCGATGCATTGGCAAATCCGCCAAACAAATAGGCCATAATATAGTGAATCTGCAATAGAATAGCATTGGCTGCTAATGTTACTTCCCCCATACTTGCACCCTTTGCGGTAAAGATCCCGGTCATCGTAAGTAAACAAACGGTTCGCAGGAATAAATCTCGATTAACTTTTAACATCTTTATTAAGGGTTCAGACTCCAGTAACATTTGGAGGCTGATGTGCCTTACACTCACTTTTTCGGTTCGAAAAATGATCCATGCTCCAAATAAAACAGCACTAATTTCGGAGATTAGTGTGGCATAAGCAACCCCTGTAACCCCCATATCGAACACTAAAACAAAAACAATACTTAAAATGATATTTAAGACATTCATTAATATTTGGGTCGCTAAAGATAATTGAACCTTCCCCGTCCCCATCAGCCAACCAATCATTACATAGCTTAGAAGAATAAATGGTGCACCCCAAATTCGAATAGAAAAATAGGTTGCAGCAATTATCGATACCGCTTCGCTTCCTCCGATTAAAGATAAGGCAATGTGTAAAATAGGCTGCTGTAACATGATGAAAAACAAGCCAAATATCACGGCCATAATCATCGGTCGAAAAAACGACAATAGCATTTCTTTTTGATTATTTGCCCCTTGTGCTTGGGCAGTAAAACCACTCGTACTAACTCGGAGAAAGCCTAGAAGCCAATACATCGTATTAAAAATAACGGCCCCAATCGCTACTCCACCAATTGAAGCCGGATCAGGAATTCGTCCAACTACTGCTGTATCAACCGCACCTAATATCGGAGTCGAGATACCTGAAATAATAAGTGGGATCGCGAGTATTAAGTACTGCCTATGACTTAAAGGCAAGGCATTCTTTAATTCTAAAGAAGCTGTCGCTACCTTCATCCTTTTCTCCTTTTACTATTCTTACTTTATGAAAAGATTGTCTCTCTTTTTTGGTACTTACTCAATTGACGCTGCTTTAATTAAGGCTTTTGTATAAGGATGACGTTCTTTATGGTAAATTCCTTCCAGTCCGAACTGATCGACAATGGAACCGTTTTTAAGGACAATCACTTTTTCACATAAAAATGTTACAGCCCTTATATCATGAGAGATAAAAAGAATAGTCATGTTCGTTTTTTTCTGAAGATCCTTTAGCAGACGCAAAATTTGAACTTGAACCGTAACATCTAAGCTTGCTGTCGGTTCATCACAGACAAGAAGGGTTGGTTCAATGCTTAAAGCTCTAGCAATACTTACTCGCTGCTTTTGTCCTCCACTTAATTCTCCGGGATAGCGATCGACCATTTGTTTCTCTAACCCCACTATTTCTAAAAGCTCTTCTGCAACTTCTTTTCTTGAAAGGCCTTCTGCCTGTAGAAAAGAAGGGGTGATTTCCTTAAAGTTATCTAGTGGTTCTAGTATACTTTTCCATATCGGTAACTTCGGATTCAACGTACTTGTCGCATCTTGAAAAATCATTTGTACACTCTTTCTGTACTCGCGTAAGAGGGCTCGTTTCTTCGGAGCTATTGGTTTGCCATTAATGGTAATGCGACCATCTTTATAGGATTCTAATCCTAAGAGTACTCTTGCTAGTGTACTTTTCCCACTCCCACTTTCCCCTACTATCCCAATGCATTCTCCCGCGTTTACACGAAACGAAATGTTATCCAAAGCGTGAACGCTTTTAGAATAATGTTTTGATAAACCATCTACGACTAGACTCATAAGGAAATCACTCTTTCCTTTCGTACTGATTCGTCTTCAGGAAGGGAAAGCAAACAAGAACATAGTTTTTTTGTATATGGGTGCTTATGATGACAGCGAATCTGTTCTGGTAAACCTTCTTCAACGATTTCACCTTGATGCATCACATACATACGATCCGTTCGCTTATAAGCTTGGGCTAGATCATGAGTAATCATTAGGACAGCACAACCAGTTTCCTTCCGAACTTGATCTATATAACTTAATACTTTCTCTCCATTCATTAAGTCCAATGCCGTTGTGATCTCATCACATATAATTAAGGCTGGTCTTAATGCCAAGACCATTGCAATGGCAGCACGTTGAACCTGTCCACCACTTAATTGAAACGGATAACTATGGTAAACTCGTTCTGAATTCAGACCCATTTCACAAAGAACCCGAAAAGCTATGTTCTTTGCTTCTTTTTTTCGAACCAATTGATGTGTACAAATAGTCTCAATCATTTGCTTTCCAATCTTAATAAATGGAGTAAAGCTCCCACGGTAATCTTGAAAGATAATGCCTATTTCTTTCCCGAGAAGTTTACGGTGTTCTTTTGATGTGATCTTCATCAGATCATCGTTCTTATATAAGATACGGCCACTTACATTCATTTCTAACGGAAGAAGACCCATGATGGCTCTCGCTGTTAAGCTTTTCCCGCTACCACTTTCTCCAATCAAACCAACAATCTCCCCCTTTTTCACCTCTACATTGACTTTTCTCAAAAGCGACTTTTCACAAACTCTATTCTCAACATGCAAATCTTGTATGGAAATAAGAGGCTCGCTCACAAATAATCCCTCCCTTTTCGAATATCAAAATAACTTTTTAACCCATCTCCTAGTAAGTTACAACATAAAACGGTTAACATGATTGCAAGCCCTGGGTAGATCATAAGAGAAGGTATCACTTGAAAGTATCCTCGACCATCGTTAAGCATCGCTCCCCATTCTGGGATAGGTGGTTGCGCTCCAAGACCAATATAGGACAATGCAGAAATTAGTAAAATTACTTTCCCAACGTCAATAGCGGCCATGACAATAATGTCTGGCATCACTTGAGGTAACAAATGCATGCGGATCGTTTTGAAGGTACTAGAATAAGAGACCTTTGAAACTAAAACATATTCTTTTTCTTTTTCCGCAAGAACTAAACCTCTGACAACACGAGCATAAACAATCCATCTTACTAAAACAATCGCAATGATCATATTGGTTAGACTAGGTCCTAACATACCAGCAATCGCAATGGCTAAAATAAAATCAGGAAAAGCTAAAATTCCATCTATGATTCTCATAAAAAAAGCATCAATTCTCCCACCAATGTAACCTGAAAAAAGACCGATTGGAACGCCTATACAAATTGCCATTACGATCGCAAACATCCCTAACCCAATCGTTAACTTCGCACCGAATACCATTCTTGAAAAAACATCCCGACCTAATTGATCCGTTCCTAGCCAATGAGCAGAAGACGCTCCTTGCAACCTGTTGCTCATATCAATTTGAAAGGGATCATGGGGAACGAGGGCTCCTCCAAGAAACGTAACACCTGCAAGAAGCATAGCAAGGAGCATTCCAATACTCATATTAGGATTACGGAGAAGTCGAGAGGTTTTGATAATCAATGTTGTTTCCATTACCCTAACTCCTTTCCTTGCTTTATTTGAGGATTTATCATCAAGTACATTAAATCTACGATAAGGTTTGTTATCACTACTAGGAACCCTATAATAAGGATATAACCCTGAATGACCGGATAATCACGTTGCATCACGGAATTCACAATCAGTTCCCCCATTCCTGGCCAGGAAAAGAGAATTTCAATAACTGTTATTCCTCCGAGAAGACTGCCAATGCTTAATCCAAACATGGTAACTAACGGAATCAGACTCCCTCTTAGAGCATGAAAAAGAAGAATACGTTCCTTTCGTAATCCTCTTGCTTTTGCTGCTTCGATGTAAGAACTTTGCAACGTCGAAATGAGTCGTTCTCGTAATAATCTAATATACATTGGAGCCATAGCAACCCCAAGAGTAATCGAAGGCAATACGAAATGAGCGAATGTACCTTTCCCCATTACGGGTAATAAATTGAGTTTTAAAGAGAAAAAATAAATTAACAACAACCCAAGCCAAAAGCTTGGAATAGAAGCTCCCACCATTGCCATCCATCTACTTAGATAATCAGGCCAACGCCCCTCATAAACAGCTCCTAACATTCCAAGTGGAACTGAAACCAAAAAGAGTACCAGCATGCCTCCTATCGATAAAGCAACCGTCGCCGGTAATCTACTCATAATCATGTCCAGCACTGGCCTTTTAGCGATGATTGATTCTCCTAAATCAAATTGTGCAACACTCCAAATCCACCGACTATATTGCACTAAGACTGGTTGATCAAAACCATATTCTTTCATTAATCTATCCTCTTCAGCTGTCGTAGAAATCACATCATCTACTTTTAAAATAGCTCTAATAGGATCACCGGGTGTGACTTTCATTAATAAAAAAGTCACAAAAGAAAGGATTAAAACCATTATGACTAATTGGAGCATTCTCGAACCAATAATAGATAAAATTCTCCGCATGTTACTCACCTGCCAAACATTAAGTTATAAGAGCGTGTTCAAGAAGTTGGCAATGGCTTCACTCGCTATGCGTCCGTGCGAGAACCCCACTCACACGGACTTAAGGGCATGTAGCGGCTTCGCTCATTGCTTCGAGGTTGTTCAAAAAGCGAAAAACACCCCTTTTTGAACAACCTCTATAAAAAGCTAACAAGAAAAGTGAAAGTATCTTAAGACACTTTCACCTTTCTATTATTCCAGATCCATTTTATTGGTAATTAAGTAGTATTCTTCAGACCCTGGACTCCAGTTCTTAACACGTTCATTGACTCCTACAATAATATGAGGATATAAAATAAACGATTGTGGAACCTCATCCTGAATGATAGCAACAGCTTTCTTTTGCAAGGCAACGCGCTCTTTTAGATCAGCTGTTACATTTAGTTGTTTCGTTATTTCATTTACTTCTGGAATATCGATTTGTCCTGGATTTAATGAACCATCTGGTAAATAGGCAACATTTAAGAAATAACCGCCGTCTCCTCGAGGTGCCGTTAAAATAGAGTACGTCACTAGATCCCATTCATCCTGTTGATCCCATAAATAACTATCAATGTTCTCAACCGTTACAATATTGATCTCAATTCCTAGACTTGCAGCTTCTGCTTGTAAGTATTGCGCCATTAATGGAAGTTCTGGTCGTCCCTGAAAAGTTGCCAATGTTAACTCAAGAACCTCTCCCTCTTTTTCTAACTTCCCATCCTCATTCTTCGCGTATCCAGCCTCCTTCAGTAACACCTCTGCTTTTGCAGGATCATAGCTTTCTGGCTCTTCTTCACTTGCAAATGCAAAATCAGGATGGAACGGCCCATTTGCAGTTGTTGCATGTCCATTCATGATCTCAGTTACTGTTACAGGACGATTAACAAGTAAATCTAGCGCCTTTCGAACTCTTACGTCTTGTAATGCAGGCTTTGCTGCATTATAAAGAATGAAATGAACACGTAAGCTTGAAACCGATTCAACACGAAGATTTTCACTGTTTTCGATTGGATCTAACGCCTCAGGAGGCAAATGATAAGCAATGTCTGCTTCACCTGATTGAAGAGCAAGGGCTCGAACATTACCATCAGAGTTAAACTTTATTGTCACCTCATCAATGTTTGCTGCCCCGTCCCAGTAATCTTCGTATCTTTTTAGTTTAATCTCTGCTTCCGCTGTAAAGTCAGCCACTTTGAATGCGCCTGTTGCGATTGGTTGTTCACTTATATTTTCTTCGTCTGCCTTTATAATAGAAGCATTTGTATGCACTAGTTCAGAAAGAAACGATGGATACTCTTCTGTTGTAATAAACGTAATTTCCTGTCCTCTCGCTTCCATAGATTCAATTTTTAAGTTAGATGCAATCGCGTCATTCACGTCAATTACACGCTCAAACGAAGCTTTTACAGCCTCTCCATCAACCGGTGTTCCATCGTGGAATGTAACACCATCTTGAATGGTAAACGTCCATGTTCTCTCATCGTTTTGCTCCCATGATTCTGCTAACCATGGCTGGATTTGTAAGTCTTCATCAATTTTTACTAACGTTTCTGCAATACCTGCACGAACACCCATCCAGTCCTGATGAGGGTCTATCGTTTTAGAGGCAAAACTAAACAACATCGTTAAAGACTTATCCTCTGTCTCAGAAGACTCACTTGTACCTTCTTCCTGCACTTTCGAAGCAGTATCCTCACCTGCGTTATTACAACCTGTAACAAAAGCGAGAAGTACGGCAAAAATCATATAAAGAATTGCATGCTTTTTAATCATAAATATTTAACTCCTTTTTTTTAGAAAATATCCACCGACAAATCGAAATTATTATTATTTGCACTCAATTACTATACTTAAAAGTATAATAGACCGTCAATAATAAATAGTAATTACTACGAATTATTTTTTGTATGAACTTTACTTTTTACAATTTTTCCTATAGCATATAAATCGTAATGATTTTGATTATCGAACAGATGAAAGGTGGTTGTCATAATGGCCAAAAAATCAAAGGTTGCAAAGGAATTGAAAAGACAGGAGCTTGTCGCTCGCTATGCAGAAAGAAGAAGAGAACTAAAAGAAAAAGGTGACTATATTGGGCTTAGTAAGCTTCCAAGAGATTCTGCCCCAAGTCGATTAACGAGAAGATGCGAAATGACGGGTAGACCGCGTGCTGTTTTGCGAAAATTTAGACTCTCTAGGATTGCATTCCGAGAGCTGGCTCATAAAGGTCAAATTCCAGGTGTTAAGAAATCAAGCTGGTAATATTCAACAAATGGAAATAGGGATGTGTGAAGATTGGAACAACGAAAACCTCTAACAGTCGTAACAGGCTTCTCAATAAAAGACAAAAGTGATTTAATTAAAGAAATTCAAGGAAGTAAACAATCAAAAATAAAAGTGATTCTTTTTCGCCCTACCGATGTTAACTTAGTAGTTAATTCAGCAGATCCCTATCCTCTTACACATTTTATTGGTGAAGCTGCTCATGAGTTAGAGATAAATACATTGACCAATCTAATCACTACTCTAGAAGAGATATCGAGTCACAGAAATGTAGACGAGATCCTTTTAGATATTTATCCAACCTCAGATATAGATTCACTTTTTGATTGCTCAATTTCTCAAAATAACCATCAAAATTGGTACCTTAAGTCCCATATTCATGTAATTGATGCACGGGACTTTTGGTTTTCTTATTTTTCTGAACATGGGATTGAGTTAACTAACCATACACTCGAGTATACATTAGGCGAAGCACTGATTCATCAGTTAGAGCTGGCTGAAATGATTTACCTCTCGAATACAAACCAGCTTTCACATGAACGACTAGGCGAATTAATGGTATTTATACAAAATTTACAACCTAGAGCTTTAATAAGTGTAATGAACGATAGCGACTGGAGAGGCGAAGATAAAAAGACTGCTTTTAACATGAAAGCAGCCTCTTCCCTCTATGTTGATCAATTTAACCTTTTCTCCTCTAGAAGTAACCTGAAAGGAATAGGACAATTTGGCATTGATACCTTTGTATATCAGAGCCAATTGCCAGTCGATTTTAGTCGCTTAGAACAGTTTTTCACTAAAATCCCTCGTGAGGTCTTTCGAATGAAAGGAAGATGCTATAGTCCCTTTACACAAGAGCACTATTACATCTCCCAAATTGGGTCCTCCATACAAGTTGAAACTACTAAAATGAACTGTACGAAATCGATTGATGCGTTAACTGAGTTTCTTTTCATTGGATCTGAATTGAATCAAGAAGAAATTATAACAATGCTAGATGACTGTTTACAAAATAAATATAAAGACATAATTGCTTATTAACTATGGGTACACATATGGATCCATTGGAGATTGAATTTCTTCCCAACTGCTAACATTAATAATAGGAATAAGTATGCTATCACCCTTTTTGACATTCAATTCTCCTTTTACTCGGATCCATGTATTCTCTTGAAATCCAAAGGATGCTCCGTTCTCAATAACAAGTCCAGTAGCATGAGCATCCGCAACACAGTGGGTTACAAGAAATCTAGTAATAATTGTGTGATTACTAGTAAGAGAGTCATCTTCTAGTATAAACCCTTCTAACACAATTGATCTTCCCACAAAACTCTTAGGATAAGTAGTAATAGCACCGATGTACCTTGCAAAATTTTCATTATTAAAATGAATGACAGGTTGCATTAACATTTCTTTTACTCTTCTATCCAGCTGTCCATCAAGTAGGTCATGTTCTTCCAAATGACCATGATCATGGGTTGAATAGCTAATTCCTCGATTAAGCGCTTCTGCTGCGCCGAAATCTTTATACGGGAGCAGAAATCCTGTCAGAAGCGGCAAAATGATTAATCCGTAAGCAAAAATGGTTTTTAACGTTAAACCTCCTTCATCAGCATCATGATTACATCCCCAAAGACCACACTCACTATGATCATTCTCCATTTGTAAAGGTGTGAAAATACGAGGTACTTGAATAAAAAATAAAAATAAAAAAATAACGGAAGCTATTTGACTGAAATAGAGATAGTTCGGGTTAATAAATCGAGTAATCTCCCCTGTCTCATGTAAAATGAAAATAAATACAGCAAACAGCAATAAAACGAAAGCTTTTACCGCTTGTCTTATTTGTATATGTACGATCGTCTCTCCCTCCTTTTATATCCATGGATGAACGAAAAGTAGGAGCCCTAATACAGCACCTGTTATGACCACCATAAGAACAATAACAAAACGAATATTAAATACAGCCATCATCATGATCGTATTTTTCAAATCAAGCATTGGACCATAAATTAAGAACCCCAGTAATGAAGTTTGTGGAAAGAGATGTCGAAATGAGGCAGCAATGAACGCATCAGCTTCAGAACATAAAGAGAGTAAATAAGCAAGACCCATCATCACAAGTGTAGAAGCAAGGATCCCCTCCCCTAAACCAAGAATCGATTTAGTCGATATAGATGTCTGAACAAACGCTGCTAAAATAGCTCCCATAATTAAAAATTTACCCATATCAAAAAATTCATCAATCGCATGCTCGAACATTGCCTTTAGCCTCTTGCCCAGAGGTTGTTTAGAAACCGTCTGTGCTTGGATGGCAAGTGATGCATTGCTTCTTTTTAATTGATTTGACTTATAAAGAATACAAATGATCCCGGCAATGATTATTGCAATCATTAACCCTAGGCCCATCCTTAACATGGCCATCCTAAGATTTTCACCAAAAGCCATATAGGTAGAGAACACCACGATTGGATTAATTAACGGACCTGTTAACAGAAAACCTACTCCAGCAAAAAGGGGAACTCCTTTGGCGATTAAACGGCGAACAATGGGGACAATCCCGCATTCACAAGCTGGAAATAAAGCACCTATTAAACAACTTGTAATGACAGCTAACAATTTATTCTTGGGAATGAGTCTTTTAAGGTGCTCTTCCGTCACAAAAACTTGAATGATTCCTGCTATAAAAACACCTATTAAAACAAATGGGATCGCTTCAATTAATATGCTAAGAAAAATCATATTAAAGGTTAGCAGTGACTCAGGAAAAAACAGATTGCTTATTGTAAAACTATTATTAAAAATAATTATTATGATCGCGATTCCAAGAAGAATAAAACCAATTACTTCTGTAAGAGTGAGTTTAATCCGCATTAGCTTAATAGACCTCCATCATTTGTTTATACATATATATGCGGACAAGAGGTCTTCATGAGTACAAATAATAATAATTACGATTTAATTGATGATAAGAATGTCGTCTATTTTCGTTTTATATGTGTTAATTTTAAAAAACGTTAGGATTAATAGAAATCCTAACGTTCGTGTTATTATGACGATACACTAGCCTTCTGAACGATGCGTTCCCATTCCTTCTTAATTCCCTCCTCATTCAGCTCGATTCCAATCAGAACTAAGTATGGGTCTCCAGTATAAGTAGCGCGCTCCCAATTTACTCGTTTCATGACATGCTGCATGAGATATGTACCATCCCCTAGAGATAAATACCCTTTTGCGCGTAGAAGATTCGACTTCCACTTTTTAAGAAATGTTTCAATTTCAGTTGTGCTTGTTTGCGAGGAAAGTTTCAGTGTTATGCTTTTGATACGAGAATAAGAATGATTGGGAGTATGCTTGTGATGGTCGTGTCGTTCACCTTTAATTTTAACCTTTATCGTTTGCTGGGGAGACTTTAGGTTATGAAATAATGTATTTAAATCGATCTTACTGTATGTTGAAAAGAAAACTCTCGACGTTGAATTTTGTTTTACTAAGACCTTGTATATCTTTTGCTTTTTTGATTCTGATACTAAATCGGTCTTATTCACTATAAGTAAATCAGCAACCTCTATTTGTCTCCTAGTTGTTTTCACTAGTTCACGATCCGATTCAAACAAACTATTGTATGATAAAATATGTTCAGCATCAATTAACGTAATTACTTTTTCTAAATAAACTGAATTAATTAAAGCTGGTTCTGTTAATGAATCAGCAACCTCTTCTGGATTAGCAACACCAGTTAATTCAATAAAAATAACATCAGGCTTTAATGCAATGAGCTTTTCCATACACTGAACGACTTCACTTTTTTTATTGCAGCAAATACATCCATCTAACAGCTTTTCTATAATCTTACTCTTACCAGTAAGGCTTATACCGTCTGTATCCGTTTTTCCGATTTCATTCATCAAAACAGCAGTCGTTAAATTTCTTTGGGAACATTCTTGAAGTAGTCGCTCTAACAGCGATGTCTTTCCACTTCCTAAAAACCCACTTAATACAAATACAGGTACTTTCGACATCTTTTCAACCTCCTATTTAACGATCTTCTTATACCTATAGCGAACAAACCGTAATTATTACTATTTATTAACTTAATAAAAGTAGAACTCTCATAATAAAAAAGAGTTCTACTTTCCAAGAACCATTATCAAAGTATATCCTTATAAATTGCGCTTTGCGTTGCCCCTCTTTGAAAAAGATATTTCCCATTGTATGATTCAGCTTCTTCATTTACTTCGGCAAACACGAGTTGACAGATTCTACGACCAAGTGTTAGTTCAATCGGAAGACGATTAGCATTAAAAAGTTCTAGTGTGATTTGGCCTTCAAAACCCGGATCAACCCATCCTGCATTTTGGATAAATAAGCCAAGACGTCCTATTGAACTTCTTCCTTCTACAAAAGCCGTTACATTGTTTGGCAATCTAATCGTTTCAACTGTTGTTGCTAATAAAAAAGTTTGAGGTGGCAAGATAATTGTTTCGTTACTTGAAATAATCTCACGGTAACTAGCGGACCTATCAAGTGTTATCAAACCTTCTTTATACTCATCAATCGTCACAAAATGATTTCCTAATCGTAAATCAACAGATGCTGGCTGAATCTGCTCATTGGTAAGAGGAGAGATTTCCAACTCGCTATTGTTAATTTTTGATAAAATCGTCTTCCCAGATAAAATCAATTTAGTTCCCTACTTTCTTACGCCTTCTGCAAATTCCAGTCAAACGGATCTTCTAACGTTTGCCAATCAGTTGTGAATTCAGTATCTGTTAACAGGCAACCGTCTAATTCTTTCGTGATTTCTTCTATGTCTAAATCAGTTCCTATGAATACAAGTTTTGTATGTCTGTCACCAAAATCAGCATCCCAATCGTCTACTAAATGAGGATTTTCCTTTAGTATTTGTTTTTGTTCTGCTTTTGGAAGGCTAGCAACCCAATAGGAAACGGGCTCAATTGACACAGAAGGCCCTGCTTGAGACATTAATAAGGCTAGATTGTTTCTTGTTGCACACCAAGCTATACCTTTTGCTCTTACAATGTTATTTGGCATATTATTGTTAACCCAGTTATAAAATCGCACCGAGTGGAATGGCTCTCTTCTCATATAAACAAAAGAAGAAATCCCATACTCTTCTGTTTCTGGCGTATGTTGCTCGTGCCCAGCTGTCAGTTCACGAATCCATCCAGCTGAATTGCTTGCTTCTTCAAAGTTAAACAAATGTGTATTCAAGATCTCTTTTGGGTCAACATCAGCTTGAACAGAGCGAATGATCTTTGCCTTTGGTTGCAATGTTCTTAATACTGTTTCTAGTTTTTCTAACTCTTGTTCTAATACAAGATCACACTTATTTAAAATAAGAACGTCACAAAATTCTATTTGATCGATAAGTAAATCAGCAATCTCTCTTGTATCATCCTCACCCAATGATTCTTTTCGATCGAGCAAGCTATCTCCTGAACGAAAGTCTTGCCAAAAACGATTCGCATCAACGACAGTCACCATCGTATCTAAACGGCAAAATTTTGTTAAATCAATATTTAATTCCTCATCTATATATGAAAACGTTTGTGCAACTGGCGTTGGTTCACTAATGCCAGTTGATTCAATGACGATATAGTCAATATTTCCAGCAAGAGCCAACTTCTCCACTTCAATTAATAAATCTTCCCTAAGCGTGCAGCAAATACATCCGTTAGACATCTCCACTAATTTTTCTTCGGTTCTTGATAACTCGCCACCTTGCTTGACTAATTCAGCATCAATGTTGATCTCGCTCATGTCATTCACTATAACTGCCACTTTCAGTCCTTGACGATTTTTCAAAATATGATTTAATAAAGTCGTTTTCCCTGACCCGAGGTAGCCACTTAAGACTGTTACCGGAATAGTGTTATTCATAAATACCTCCTGTCACCTAAATAAATCGTAATGATTACTATTTTCATATTTTAAACTAGGTCTTCACTATTGTCAAAGGGTTTCAATTAACGAGCATCTGTTTAAACGTCGATTTATGCGGATAAGATATAAGAAACGAATTCATACTACATAAAAAGGAGGGTTGAAAATGGAACAAGAACATCATATTCATGAAAAACATCCACATAAGCACAGTGTGGCATGTGGTCATACAAAGATTAAGCATGATGATCATATTGATTACGTACACAATGGTCACCTTCATCATGAACACAATGGACATTGGGATGAGTGCAAGATTCCTGTTACAGAGAATAACCCAGACAAATGCCTTCCCATGAATTGTGGTTGTACTCACGATGGAGATTGCGGTCACGAACTAGTACCTCATGGCGATCACATGGACTATTTAGTCAATGGACGCTTGCATCACGTTCATGGCGATCACTGTGACGATCACGGACCTGTAGAATTGGTAAGTGTTCACTAACCCTATATACACCCAATTACTTTAAGGTGGAACTAATTGGAACATAAACATCCCCTTGCAACACAAGAGGGCTTGAAAAAGTCCTTTTTAGCAGATTCGAGGAAGTAGCAATGGCTCCACACGTTGCGCGGTTGCTATGAGAAACCCACTCATAGCAGCCTTTAAAACAAAGCAACGGTTCCGCTCATTGCTTCGAGGCCACTGAAAAAGGTGAAAAACGTACCTTTTTCAGTGGCCTTGCAACGCAAGGGGATTATCTTATGACTGATAAAGATAGTTATTTCAATTTTTTTGCCAATCCATTCCATGCATAATGGACCTCATTTGCAACCTCGGCTGCATCTTGCGCGATCCATCCAGCAAGATCTCTCAACATTCTCTCATCCTTATGCAAAGGGACAATCCCTCTACCGACCTCTACCATAATAAGAACGATTTCATTCGCTCTTTTCCGTTCTTCTTCCTTTAATAACTGAAAAAAAGATTGCATACTCCTTCGAATTTCATGACTGTTCTCTTTTTGCTCTAACTCATCAGCTACCCACTTTTCCCAACCTTCCATCACTAACGTTGAATCTTTTTCCCATCGTGCTTCCCACTCTGAAAGTGCATCGCGGTTGTATGCAGATAGCCAATTACAATTTGGATTTCTTTCTCTCACTATTTTTCTTTTTCCCGAAAAGGCACCTCCGATAACGAGCTGCATACCCATTCTCCTTTCTGCCAAACGAACGACAACCTTATTCCTTGTCCATGTTTCACTATAAGGTTCCAAAAAGTGTGAGACGAAACCATTTTTGAAACAAAATAGCGAATGACCCCTCCATGAGTCATGACCAGAACTTGCTGTTTGGAATGTAAAGTATTTTCTAAAATACGTTGAAATAATTCGTCAAAAAAAGCGTTGATTCTAGCTTTAAAATCTTCACCAGACTCTCCATTTGGCACGTCAGAATGTTCCCAATTATCGATCCATTTCCGATATGCTGGATCATGTTTTAACTCTTCATAGGTTTTCCCTTCCCAATCCCCAAAGTTCATTTCTCTTAATCTCGTATCAATAGAAGTATGCGAAGAAAGATTTAAATAGGACAAAGTTTCCTGGCAACGACGTAAATCACTCGTAAATACATGATCAAAATGCATTCTCTTTAATTCTTCTTTCAAATCTGTTAACTCAGTTAGTTCACTATTTATCACTTCTCGGTCAGTATGTCCTAAGTAACGTTTCTCTTTATTCCAATCCGTTACCCCATGACGAACGAAAAATAAATCCATGTAATGGCAAGTCCCCATAGTTCGCCTCCTTCAATAGCTGTTCCTAATAAGTCCCCATTTGTCCCTTTAAACGTATGTTTGATCCAAAACCCAAACAATACGATGAATAGAAAATATGCTGGTAGTAAATAGAGGAATTCATGAAAGAAGAACAGGATTACACCAATAGGGACAGCAGCATATAAACAATCAAGTCGATTTATATTTTTCTTCCATTCCCATGCCAAGCCTTGTTGTCTTGCAGTAGGTAGAAAAATCATTAAAGCAACAGCTCCTAAGCGGGAAAAAGCTAAAATGAAAAGGAACAAATATAGGGGAACAAATGACTCGAGCAAAACATAAATCAACATCACTTTCCAAGCCAATAAAAATAGAAGCGCAATGTTACCAAAACTCCCGACATGAGGGTCTTTCATAATCTCCCATTTTCTTTCAAGCGGGGCGTTTGAACCTACTGCATCAGCTACATCCATCCAACCATCTAAATGTAATCCTCCTGTAAGCCATACCCATAAAGTAATAATGAGTAAAGTCATAATACTTATAGGAAGATACGATTCAAATGACCACGTAATGGCCGTTATAATTGAGCCCAATACAATACCGACAAGAGTGTAACTTCTAATTGCCCACTTACTCGTATGTTTGTTCCATGGACAATGAAAAGGAACTGGTAGCCGCGTAAGAAATTGAACGGCCAGTATAAAACCAAACATCATTTGTTTCATTGTTCTTCTCCCTTCCAATAAGTGGGGAGTCCTGCAATAACTTGAATAGCATGTTCTGCGTCTTCCACAATGGTCTTATGTATCGATTGCAAAGCATACATATATGTCAGAACTCCTTCAGAAGAATGAGGGAACCCTTCATTTACATCATTGGATACAAAAATAAGATGAAATCGCTTTTCTTGTGCAATGGTTAACCAACTGTTCACAGCATCTTCTAATGTTTTCGTGCTATATTCTAAATCGAACATGACATTACTTAACCAGATGGTTAAACAGTCGATAAGGATAACATCTTCTTTGTTACAATTTTTAAGAAACGATGAGAAGTCATAGGACTCTTCAATCGTCTCCCACTCTTTTACTCTCTCTTCTTGATGAATTCGGATTCGTTCTTCCATTTCAGTATCGCTTCTTTTGGATGTTGCTATGTAATACAAGCGCGCATGTTTATTTGCTCTTTGCGTTTTTTTAAAAGTAGAAACAGCTATATGTTCTGCAAAACGACTTTTACCCGAACGAGCACCACCAGAAATAAACATGATCACGATTCATTTCTCCACTTCCTAAGAACAGAAAGTAATTGCTCATTTTCTTCCTTAGACCTAATCGCAATTCGTATGAACTCTCCATTTAGTCCTTTAAAATTATGAGTATGCCTAGTGACTATTCCATGTCGTAATAAAAATTGAAAGAGCTCATTTGTTCGTTGCAGATGCATTTTATCTTGCAAAATATAAAAGTTTACTTCTGAGGGCGAAACGTAGAAATCTAAAGCTGTTAAGGTCTTCGATACATATTGAGATTGATCAATTAGCCATGTTTTTGTATCGTCAACAAACGTCGTATCTTCAAGAAGTTTTGGAACAATAGCATCCGCCATCGAATTAATGCTCCATGGAATTTGCTCATCTTTTAACACGGTAATTATTTTTGGATGAGCCATAATATATCCGATTCTAAGCCCAGGAATTGTATACATTTTTGTTAAAGAACGTAATAGAATTAAATTGGAGTATGTAGATAACCATTTAGAAAGAGAAGGAATAGAGGACGGTAGAAAATCTACAAACGCCTCGTCTACTACAATGCTCGTTCCCGTTTTTTTTCCTTCTTCTAAAAGCAGTTGTAATTCTTCCTCTTTCACTACCGTACCTGTTGGATTATTAGGGCGACACAAAAAGATAACATCTGTTTTATTTAGTTTTTCACAAATGTATTTTAACGGTAACTGAAATTCATTTTCCGACTCAAAAAAGACATCTTCCACATCAATATGATAGTGGTTACATGCTCGTTCATATTCCAGGAAGGTGGGATGAACAATTAATGCTTTCTTATTTTCAAAATATTTCGCCACTAAAAAGATAGCTTCCGCTCCACCATTTGTTAGTAGTAGCCTATCCTCTTCTATTCCTTCATGATTAGCTAACGAGACGCTGCTGCTAGAATACGCCGGCTCAGGGTAACGAGTAATCGTATCATAAGAATCACGTAATGCTTCTTTTAACCAAGATGGAGGTCCTAGAGGGTTTAAATTCGCACTAAAATCAAGGATTTCAATATCCTTTTCCATCTTAAAAAGTTGTTTTATCGTTTCTGGCTGCCCACCATGATTTGGCCACTTCATCATTTCACCTCATTTAAACTATCTAAACAAAAATAAGAAACCCACTCCCATAACAAAAAAAACAATCCAACCGCCATGCATATATAAAATTGATTTTTCTATATCTGATCGTACTAACTCTCGTAACGGATCCCCCATTGTTGCCCGTATAGATTTGACCCCGCTATAATAATTAATTCCACCTAATTGGATTCCTATTAATCCAGCTACCATAGCCTCTGACCAACCACTGTTAGGACTAGGGTGTTTCCTTGCGTCTCTCCATGTTATTTTCAACCCATGTTTCATTTTAGATCCTCTTATAAAAAAAGAAGCAAGCCACATCGAAAGTGCTGTTACCCTTGCAGGAATCCAATTTACTACATCGTCAAGCTTTGCTGAAGCCCATCCAAATTGCATGAATCTTTCATTTTTGTATCCAACCATGGAATCTAATGTATTAATGGCTCGATAGACCAATGCAAGGGGTGCACCACCAATTATGGCCCAAAATAATGGAGCTGTTATTCCATCGACTGTATTTTCAGCTACTGTCTCGACCGTCCCTCTAACGACTTCACTTTCAGGTAAGCTTTTCGTATCACGGCCTACAACCATGCTTACATTTTTCCTTGCTTTTACTAAATTGCCGTGAACTAGAGGAGTGAGGACGTTTTTGGCAGCTGTTCGAAGACCTTTTATCGCAATGGTAGTTGAAATAAGGTATATTTCGACTAAAACACCAGCAAGCGGATGTAATTGATACGCAAAAAAGACGATCGAAAAGGAAATGCAAAATATACTTAAAATGACTGTTGCTGTCAAAATAATCCCTTTTCTCATTCGCCTTTCTCCTCGGTTCCACCTAGTCTCTAAAAATGAGATTAGCTTGCCCATTTGTACGACAGGGTGTGGAATCCAACAAGGATCACCGATTATCAAATCTAATAAAATAGCAGCCAATAAAATGACACATAATATAATAATTGGATCGTTAAATGTACTAAGATAACCTAACATTTTTTTTGATTCCTTTTTTCATAGTTTCGTTTTTCATCCTCTGTATCATATATCAATCAACCTTGGATCCCGGTCTCCTGTTCCTTTGCTTGAAAATCGATGATCATTCTATGTATGCGATCTAACTGAATATTTTCTCTAACAACCTTGGCTAATAAATCAAATCCTTCTTCTCTTTTTATGGCAAATGAGGCTCTGTTATGAATGGGGGACAATCCTTTTGTCTGCCTTATCTCATTTAGTAAAACTTCTCGGAATAAATCATTATGAAAGATACCGTGAAAGTAAGTCCCGATTATTTGCTTATCATGAGTGATCATTCCTTCATTTCTTTCTGATAATTGAACAAAATGATTGCATTCCTTTTCATAGTGAGACTCCCCCATATGAATCTCATACCCAGAAACTGGAATGTTTTTCTCGCCAAATATAGCAATCCCTCTAGACTGAACCGTAGTTTTTTTTGATGCCATCGAGGTTGTCATCGGAATGAATCCTAATCCTTCAGCCATTTTTTTCGACGATTCCATTCCGTACTTATCCTCAATTCTATTCCCTAACATTTGGTACCCACCACAAATACCAACTATCATCGTCTCTTTCTGCTCCAAATCTAATATCCGATTGGCTAAGCCGGTGCCGTGTAAGAACATCATATCTTCAATTGTATTTTTACTACCGGGCAATATAAGTAAGTCAGGTTCTCCTAGTTCTTCTGCCTTTCTTACAAACCGAACATGACAATCTGTTTCCTCAAAAAAAGGATCGATATCCGTAAAGTTTGAAATCATTGGATAACGTATGACAGCAATATCAATCTCTTTTGAGGAATCTACTTTAGACGTATAATTGCTTAAAACGACTGAATCTTCTGCCTCAATCAGTAAGTCGTCCATATATGGAACAACGCCTAAAATAGGAACGCCCGTATATTCCTCAAACCAAGTAAGTCCTGGCTGTAATAATGATACATCTCCCCTGAATTTATTGATAATAACACCAATCACTCTTTTTCGATCTTCTGGTTCAATGAGCTGCAATGTCCCGACTAAACTAGCAAAAACGCCCCCCTTTTCAATATCCCCAATTAAAATCACTGGTGCGTTAGCAATTTGTGCGACACGCATATTCACAAGTTCCCGGTCATTTAAATTCACCTCAGCAGGACTCCCGGCCCCTTCAATGACAATTCGTTCATATTGTATTGACAATCTGTCGTAAGATTCGCGGATTAATTGTAACCCTTTTTGAAAAAAGTCTTGCCTATATGCCCCAGCTTTCATATTTTTATAAGGTTTACCATGAACAACAATTTGAGATTGGTATTCTCCACTTGGTTTAATCAAAATTGGGTTCATATCCGTTGTCGCAACGACGCCCGCTGCTTCAGCTTGTACACCTTGTGCACGACCAATTTCTTTTCCGCAAGCAGTAATGTAGGAGTTTAAAGCCATGTTTTGTGATTTAAAAGGGGCTGTGTTAAAACCATCTTGAACAAATATCCGACATAAAGCGGTAACGAGAGCGCTTTTGCCAGCATCTGAATGAGTACCTTGAATCATTAGAGGAATCGCTTTATTCATGAGTTTTACTCCTGACTTTAGGTATTTTACTGTATGAAAAGAATAGTTCGATTGTTCAAAAAGAATTAAGAGCGACCTTTTTTCTTTAGTAGTGCGAACATGTTTGCAATGGCTCCACTCGTCGTGCGCTTTTTTGAGAAGACCACTCAAAAAGCTTAAAACATAACGGCGGCTCCGCTTCATTGCTTAGAGTTGGTGCAAAAAGGTTAAGTTCGACCTTTTTGCACCAACTCTAAAATTCAATTCCTTTAACAGCTGGGATGCCTTCGTTGTAATAGTGCTTTTCGGGTTCAATGACGGAAACGAGATCAGCTAACTGTTTAATTTCTTGTAAGGCATCTCTTCCTGTAATCACAAGATGGACGTGAGTTGGTTTATTTTGAATCAAATCAATCACTTCTTCTAACGGTAAGACATCATCAATTGGAAATTTGTTAATGGCTAAAGCATTGTTTAATTCATCTAGAATAACGAGATCATACTCTCCACTCATAACGGCTTCCTTTGCTTTTGGCCATCCCTTTCTTAAGGCTTCTCTGTGTTCTTCGGGTGTTTTCGTCCAAGTGAATCCTACTCCCAGTTGAACCATTTCAACACCTAGCTTCTTAAGCGCAATTTGTTCACCGTACGAACGCTCTGGCGATTTAATAAACTGATAAATTTTCACCTTAAATCCTCTGCCTATACCCCTTAGAGCTAATCCTAAAGATGATGTCGTTTTTCCTTTTCCATGACCTGTATAAACGAGGGTTAACCCTTGTTGGTTGTGTTTTTCTTTGCTCATGCCAACCTCCTGTAATTGTAAAATTCAAATTAGTTTTTATTCGAAATTCCCGCTGAGCTAAACGTTGCCATTTCTTTTAACATTAATGTAGCTGATTGAATAATAGGGTATGCAATGGCTGCACCAGTTCCTTCTCCTAACCTGAAACCCAAATCCAAAATAGGTTTCTTCCCTAATAATGAAATTGCTATTTCATGCCCTGGTTCAACGGACTGGTGTGTCATGATCATATAATCAACAACATTAACCGCGATTGATTTTGCAAGTAATGCTGCCGTTGTACTAATAAATCCATCAACAAATATCGGGATTCTATTTTCCGCTGCAGCAAGCATTGCTCCTGTCATCCCCGCAATCTCAAACCCGCCTACTTTAGCCAAAATATCTATAGGGTCATGTGTATTGGGCTTCCGGTGTAGAATTGCCTGGTTAATAACTTCTACCTTATGTAGTAATTGTTCGGATGAAATCCCGGTTCCATGCCCAACTAATGAATGAACCTCTTTATTACTAAGTACAGCTAGTATCGCACTGCTTGCCGTCGTATTTCCAATACCCATCTCACCAAGAATGAGACAATTAACTCCTCTTTTTATCATCTCTACACCTTGAGAATAACCTGCTTCGATTGCTTCTTCTGCTTCTGCACGCGTCATGGCATCTTCTTGATAAAAATTGGCTGTACCGTAGCGAATCTTTTTATTTACAAGACTAGTATGCTCAATATCTGTTGCGACCCCAATGTCGATAATTTCGAGCAATGCCCCGATCTGTCTACTAAAGACATTAATAGCTGCGCCCCCGTTTAAAAAGTTTAAAACCATTTGCTCGGTCACCGCTTGCGGATATGCCGAGACACCTTCAGCCGTTATCCCATGATCTCCAGCAAAAACGAGGACTCCGGGTACGTTCACACTTGGAAAGGCCTCATTTTTCATTTCTGCGAGATTAATAACCAATTCTTCTAACCTTCCTAGACTTCCAATTGGCTTTGTTAATGTGTTGATATATTCATTGACTTGTTTACCCATTTCTTTGTTTAACTTTGGGATAGAATATACTTGTTGATTCATACCGTTTTTCCCCTACTAGGTTTACTTTCTATACATTTTTCAATCCAATTCTCAACCATAGCTAGACAAGACGCAAAATGAAAATGAGTGTAGCCTGCTACTAAATTGTGTGTTACATAGCCTTCCTTTTTTGTGCCACGCATGCCTTTTGTTTCGTAAGCATAAGGAATATCTTCTTCGGTAGGATGAAAGGATGAATAATGAAATTCATGCCCTCTAGCTATCTGATTTTCAAGTAAAAAATTTTTATTTTGTCCACTAATCTCTCTGTAGCCGAGTGCCGCTAATTTTGATTGCATTTGGACTTTGCCCGGGATTATTCCTACCATTGGATACTTCATCTTTTCCGTCGTTTCAATTGACTCAGTCAAATACATAAACCCACCACATTCTGCGAGTGTAGGCAATCCATTTTCAATGTTCTCTTTTATTGAATGCTTTGCTTTAGCACTACAAGCAAGTTCATCTGCAAATTCCTCAGGAAAACCTCCACCAAGATAAAGCCCATCTACATTTTCCGGTAAACCTTCGTTCGCCAATGGAGAAAAATAAACAATTTCAGCCCCATAAGACTCCAAGATTTCTATATTCTCCGGATAATAGAAATTAAACGCCGCGTCTTTCGCTACGGCAATCCTTACTAACGTTTCTTTCTTTCTTCCAAAAAGTGAAGAATTTTCTTTTATCGTTAATGGCTCCGCTACAGATAATTCAAGAAGTTTGTCCATATCAACTGTTTCAGAAACGAGCTCTCCTAATTTTTCAAAAAAAGAATCAAGTTCTCCTCTTTCAATAGAAGGAATAAGTCCTAGGTGCCGCTCAGGAATTTCAATGTCTAGTTCTCGTTTCAAATAGCCGATAACAGGAACGTGACATTCTTGTTCAATTGCTTTCTTCACTAGATGAAAGTGACCTTCACTTCCCACTTTGTTTGCAATGACCCCTACAATGTTTGGACCGTCAGCAAACAATTGAAACCCTTTTACAATCGCTGCTGCACTCCTGGCCATACTCGCGCAATTAACTACTAGTACAACAGGGCTTGTCGTTATCATACTAATCTCAGCCGTACTACCTTCATTCGTTTCTGGGTTTTTCCCATCAAAAAAGCCCATAACTCCTTCCATAACTGAAATGTCTGCTTCTTTGCTACCATTCGCGAATATATCTAACACTGTATCTTTTGTGAGCATCCAACTATCTAGATTACGAGAAGCTCGGTTCGTTACAGCTGTATGATAGGACGGATCAATATAATCAGGTCCACATTTAAACCCTTGGACTGTCAATCCGCGCTTTTTTAATGCTGACATCAAGCCAATTGTCACTGTTGTTTTGCCGACACCGCTACCTGTACCCGCAATTACGATTCGTCGTTCTGTCAAATCAACTCCACCTTTCTAATAATATTACTGTTCGAAACAATTACTACTTAACTCTTTTTAAATATTTTTTTATCGCTTCCTGTGTCGCCTGATAGACTATTTGTCCAATTCCTTTTCCTACAACTGTTCCTGATCCGGCATAAGGTGTCTTTTTGCCTTGCTGCGTGAGGGCAAGAAGTAAGGAATCGGTTGATGTACCTGTCGCGATCGTATTAGACGCAGGATCTTTTATGTTAAGATCTTGTAAAGCCTTTACTTTTGCTTCTGTTGCAGACATATATCCATTTACGATGGCTCCATCTGTAAAATGCGTATCTATAAAAACCATCGTATTTATAGTCCCTATTTGACTCGTTGCCCCTACTAAAGACCCTGCTGATATATCAACGGCATTTCCAACCCCAGCTGTCACAATGACCAACATGTTAATTCCTTCTATCTCTTTCGTTACAATAACCTTATCCACTAGTTTTACAGCCGTCATCATCCCGACTGCTTGTTCATGAGGAATGTGATATTTATCCATCCACATCTTTATATCTTGTGTAGGGTCGGAACAATCATAATTCTTATCGACATGAAAATTACAAAAATGCTTTAACCACTGTATGCCCTCTCCTATTACGCCATTGGAGATGGTTCGAAGCGGCCTATCAAATTGAACATGAATATATTCATCATTTTGTTCTATTTTATAAGCATCACTAAAATTCAACAGACTACTCGAAGTTGTGTAATTTGGTGTCATTAGGAGCTGTGGTTTCGGAACAGTTGGATGGGATTGAGCTTTGACCTCGACTTCATAAACTTTTTTTAATTGATCTTCTTTCCTTAACGTGTCTACATCTCCAACTTCTAAAAATGTTCCTTTATGAAGTAAAGCAATGCGATCTGCATATAACGAAGCAACATTCAGATCATGCAATATCGAAAAAATCGTTAAATCCATTGTTTGTTGCCGTTCTTTTAGTACATCCAACAGTTGGAATGTATGTTTTATATCTAGATGATTTGTAGGTTCGTCTAAAAGTAAGATTTCAGGTTCTTGTGCCAATGCTTTAGCTAATAAGACCCGTTGTTTTTCACCACCGCTAAGCATTCGGAATTGAGTCTTTTGAAATTGGCTTATTTTTGTTAATTCCATGACCTCTTCAATGACTTTCCAATCAGCTTTTGATAGCTGTTTTAGAATCCCTTTTTGATGAGGGTAACGTCCAAGACTAATAATTTCTTCAACGGTATAATCAAATGACACTTGAACTTCTTGTGACAAGACAGCTACTTTTTTTGCTTTTTCAAGCTTCGAAAGAGACTTAATTGCTTTTCCAGATAGTAGAATATCCCCTTTTTGAATAGGTAACTGACCTGTAATGAGTTTAAATAGGGTTGTTTTTCCACTCCCATTTGGCCCAAGAAGTGCAAAAAACTCTCCTTTTTTAATTTCTAAATTAAGATCTTTAATAATGGGGGTATTTGTATATCCACCTACTAAATTTTCAACTTTCATCATCTTTCTCCCCCCCTCCCAATTCTTTCTCTAATCAATAATAGTGCAAATACTGGTGCACCTATTAAAGCCGTAATGATACCAATTGGTAGTTCTTTAGGAGCTATAATCGTTCTTGCAACTAAATCAGCTAAAATGAGAAAAGCTCCGCCTATTAACATTGATAAAGGAAGGACGTGTCGATGATTTGGGCCTGTTATAAGACGAACTAAATGTGGAATCACAAGACCGACAAACCCAATTGAACCAGATACAGCAACTGCTGCTCCTGTTAATAAAGATGCACCAATTAAAATATATGTTTTTCCTTTCTTTACATCTACACCAATATGATCTGCTGCGTCCTCGCCTAGCGCAAGTGCATTTAATTCTCGATAATGGATAAGTACAATGAATGATCCGACAAGCATAAATGGGATGATCAGGTGAACGTGGCTCCATCCCCTCATTCCAACACTTCCGTATAACCAATAAAGAATCTGTGTCATCGCATCTCGATCCCCTAATGAAATGACCAAAGAGGTAATGGCACCGATAAAAGCACTAATAATAATACCTGCTAATATAATTGTTTCAACAGCTAGACTTCTACTGCTTAACCTGACTAACCCAAACACAACAAGTAACGTAATAAAGCCACTAATAATCGCAACGATTGGAAGAGTGAAACTTCCTAAACCAACGATAGTAACTTGAAAAAACAGCACGAATACTGCACCTAGAGCAGCACCTGATGATACCCCAATCGTATAGGGATCAGCTAATGGGTTACGCAGGAGCCCTTGGAATGCTGCGCCTGCTAATGCTAGTGATGCTCCTACACAAAGAGCAAGTAGAACTCTTGGGAGACGGATATTCCAAATGATCATTTCTTCATTTCTCGGAATATCATCGAGCCATCCAATATTAAAAGTATTTTCTAATACGATATGTAAAATGGCAGGGACTGGAATGGTCACACTGCTTACTAATAAACCAAGGAGGGTTGTACCAAGTACAAACCCTCCGCTTAGCATATACAACCAAACAATTTTATTACTTAAATATTTCCGGATAGATGAGTTCCGCAAGTGTCTCCACTCCTTCGATTAAACGAGGACCAGGTCTAGTAACTGTATCGTTATCAACATCAAACACTTGTTCATTTTTTACAGCTGGTACCTCAACCCACCCATCACGTGTCAATACTGTTTCACTTGGATTTTCTACATAATATCCATAAGTAGTTATGATTACATCAGGATTTAATTGAACGATTTCTTCTTCCGTCAATTTCACCCAACCGTCATGATCTTCGGCAGCGTTAATAGCGTGAATGGACTCAAGCATTTCATGCATAAATGTATTTTGACCTGTCGTAAAAATATCTGGTGCCGGTGAAACTTCGACCCAGACTTTCTTTTTGTCAGTAATTGAATCTGCTTTTTCTTTGATTGCTTCATGGCGCTGTTGCATATCAGAAATGATTTCTTCTGCTTTATCCTTACTTCCTGTTGCAGCAGCAATCATTTCAATATTGCCATAAACATCAGTAAATGAAGTTGCACTTCCAACGACAAGCACGTTTATACCTGCTTCTTCAAACTGTTCTAATATTTCTGGATGAGAATTGAAATGATAATCCGATACAAGAGCCACATCTGGAAGCAGGGTTAGAATCAACTCTGCGTTCATATCTTGCGCGCCAACTTTTTCAACCTCTAATGCCTCAGCTGGATAGTTACAATAATCCGAAACACCGATTATTTTATCGCCCAATCCAAGTACAAAGGCAATTTCTGTGTTACTAGCTTGAATAGAGACGATCGATTCAGGCTCTGACTCAATTGTAACTTCTCGACCAGCATCGTCTGTGATCGTTACAGGAAACTGTTCTCCTTTATCCTCGTCCAACTCTACATTGTCATCAGAAATTATTTCCTCTTCCTCTAAGTTCACTTCATCTTGAATGCCTTGTTCTTGATCTTGTGTACCACAGCCTACAATAATAGCCATACTTAACAGAAGAACAATACTGAAAAGCCCCCACTTTTTGAAAATCTCGTTAATCACTGTTTTTCCCCCTTCTATTTTCAAGCACAAAAAAACGCTATTCCAGAGGAAAGCGTAGTGTAAAAAGGCATTTTATGTATACTTAGTCTACTCGAGACTGACTATAAACTTGCAACCTTCATAAAAGATTACTATGCACTTTAAACATTCCTTTCCTCGAGGAAGATTAAAAACATAATAGGCAGGTCTCCTGACTTACGAATCAACGGTTGGTTATCCCTTCCCATGCAGAATACACAGTGGATATTTGCTAACCTTCCTCAACGCTTACAGTGGCGGGACCGTGTTGGACTTACACCAACTTCCCTCTTAGTCTTAAATATTTATTATCATTTAAGAAACCTATTTGTTTACTATTCATTTTTTTGTTCTAAACGCTATTATAATAGAGTTTCCGTCCCTTGTAAATTGATTAATTCTTTTATCCGAAGCCACTTATAACTTATGACCATTTATTTTTGAAAATGAGGGGCTCTAACTGTTTTCTTTCTTCCCATTTAGAGGTTTCAAGAATTGGCTTATCTGGATATTCATCTGTGTAACCAATCGTTAGCAATGCAACAGGGTCAATGTGCGGTGGAATTTCTAGTATGTCGCGTACGTCTTGTTTTTTATAAAAGCTAACCCAGCCCATCGCTAACCCTTCAACACAAGCTGCTAACCACATATTTTGAATCGCACAAGCAGTTGATAGTTGATCCGTTTCAGGAATTGAGTTGCGTCCTAAGACATGGGATCCACCTCGTGTCGGGTCACATGTCACACAAATAGTTAGAGGAGATTCTTTTATTCCTTCAATTTTCAAACTCAGAAAATGAGATTGTTTCTTTTCTTGTTCTTCATAATGAATAGCAAGAGCTCTTCTTTCTTTGTCAGCCGCCCAGGCAAGACGTTCTTTCACTTCTTGTGACGTAACCATTATAAAATTCCATGGTTGCATAAATCCTACTGATGGTGCATGGTGAGCAGCATGAAGTAGGTTATATATCAATTCTTCAGGAATAGGCGTTGGTTGAAATGTTCGAATATCTCTTCTTTTATAAATGACCTTATAAAATGCTTTCTTTTCTTCTTCGGTAAACATTTGATTCCTCCAACTCGTCTAATTCGTTAAAGTCATACTGCCTTTTCTTCAAAATCACTTTTCACCAAGAGTGTGGACCAATGAACGTGTATAAGGATGTTTTAGCTGTCGTAAGTCCCAATTTCTAAATGTTTCTACAATTTCGCCTTGATACATAACAGCTACTCGATCACACAATGTTTGAGCAGATTGAAGATCATGAGTAATAAATAAATACGATACCTGTTCTTTTTTTTGGATATGTTTTAACATATTTACAATGGATTCTTGAGAGTCCCTATCTAAACTAGCAATCGATTCATCAAAAATAATAAGATCCGGTTGTACTGCTAATGCCTTAGCGATACATACGCGCTGTTTCTGCCCTCCACTTAATTGATGCGGGTACCTTGATAAGTATGAATGATCAAGACCTACTAGCTTTAACAATTTGAAAAACATTTTTTCCCACTCTACTTTTTGTTCAGGAAAAAAATTAGTAATGGGTTCTTTCAAGATTTCTTCTACACGCATTTTTGGATGTAAGGAAGTAGATGAGTCTTGTAATACTAGTTGGATACGTTTATAAATAGCTAAATCTGTCATCTTTTTCCCATGTATAGCTTGACCGTCTAGAAGAATCTTTCCTGCTGATAATGTTTCCAATTTCATAATTAATTTAGCTAATGTACTTTTTCCACTACCACTTTCTCCAACAACCGCCACGCATTCGCCCTTATTTAAAGTCAAATTAACTTGTTTAACCGCTTTAAAGCTTGGATTGGTTCTATACCACGTCTTTCTACTTGCTCTCAAAGGATATTCTTTTGATACATAGCATAACTCAAGTAGACTCATATAACAATTGTTCCTTGACGCATTTGTACAACACGATCTGCAAATCTATTTATGCTTTGATCATGAGAAATAAGTAAAATCGTTAGCTCAAAATCATGTTGTAACTTCTTAAGTAAGGATAAAACTTTGTCTCTATTAATAACATCAAGAGCTGTTGTTGGTTCATCAGCAATTAAGATCTTTGGACGTAAGCTTAACATCATCGCTAACAATACCCTTTGACGCATCCCGCCACTTAATTCAAAGGGATAAGAGGATAAAATATGTTTCGGATCTGTAAATCCAACTTGGCTTAAAAGGGAATGTAAATATAATTCTATATCTTTTTTCAACCACTTTTTCTTTTGTTTTATTGTTTCTATCATTTGTTTTTTCACGGTACGGATTGGATTTAAACCGTTTAATGAATCTTGGATTAATAAGGCTATTTCTTCTCGACGAAGCTTTTGCCAGTCTGAATCTTCATAATAGAGAATATTTTCTTCTTTGTAGAGAATATGGCCACTTGTTATTTCAAATCCCGTTTCCAATAATCCAACAATCGCTTGTGAAGTTACACTTTTCCCGCAACCACTTGGACCTGTGAGCGCAACCGTTTCAGCTGAATATAATTGAAACGATACATCATGAATAACCGGTCTTAACTTAGTAGCTTCATAATAAGATATTTCTAATTGTTCAATGTTTAATAAAGGTTTTATGTTTGTACTCATATTACACCTCTTGGAGTAGAGCCTTCCTGCTTTCTATACCGATCACTGATTAGTTGACAAGATAAAACGAAGAACATAATGGCGAGACCAGGAAAGATCATAACATGTGGAGCAATTTGAAAATACGACGTAGCATCATGTAACATAACACCCCATTCTGGTATTGGAGGCTGAGTACCCAATCCTAAAAAAGAGAGCCCCGCAATTAAAAGAACAATTCTCCCCATATCCAAAGCTCCAAAAACAATGACAGGTGTAATAATTTGAGGAAGGATATAACGTTTCATAATGTGTATATGTGAATTCCCAGACATACGGGCTGATAATAGATAATCTTCCTTACCTATTTTTAAAACAAGACTACGAATGAGACGAACATAGGTAGCCCAGCGAACCATAATAATCGCTACAATCATATTAAAAAAACCCGGCCCTACTATACCAACAATAGCGATCGTTAGTACAATGTCTGGGAGAGCAAGAGTTCCATCAATCACCCTCATAAAAGTATGGTCCATCCGGCCACGCAAGTATCCGGTTAAAAGTCCAATAGGTAGACTGATTATCACAGTAAAAATCATAATTAAAAACGATGCTGTTACGGTTATTCTAATTCCGTACATAATCCGTGTTAACAGACAACGTCCTAAATGATCTGTTCCTAAAAGATAATTCCAACTCGGTGGTGATAGTCTATTTGAAAGATTAATAGCCAAAGGGTCGAATGGAGTTAGCCACGGTGCTAAAAGACCGATTAAGATAATGCTTATAAGGAATCCGCCCCCAAAAAGGAATCGTATATTTGTTTGCAGAGCCTCTTTCATAAATGGCTCTCCTCCTAACTAACTCTTAAACGTGGATCTAAGAGTACATAAATGATATCGACAAGAATATGGATTGAAACAAATAAGAACGAAGCAAAAATTACATATCCTTGAATGACTGGATAATCTCGAAGTGAGATAGCATCTATTATATATTTTCCTAATCCTGGCCAGGCAAAGATAGACTCAATAATGATGCTTCCACCTAACATAAATGCAAAGCTCGTCCCTAGCATCGTTACAATCGGTAAGAAAGCATGTTTTAAAACTTGAAATACAAGAATACGACTTTTTGATAATCCTCTTGCCTTTGCTGCTTTTACAAAGTTTTGATTCATTAATTCAATCATATTTGCACGCAACACACGGGCATAGACGGTGCCCATTCCTACGCCGAGTGTAACAGCTGGTAAGACAAGGTTCTTCCAGTTACTCCGACCCATAGGAGGAAGCCACCCATATTGTACAGAAAAGATATAAATCAATATAAAGGCTAGCCAGAAGGATGGAATGGATGAACCTAAGAGAGCCATAAATTGGCCAAGTCGATCCAAATATCCATTAGAAAAAATCGCAGTGCCAATACCCATAATAAATGTGATCGATACCATAACGAGTAAACCGGCAGTTGCCAATTCTAACGTAGCAGGTAACCTTCTCAACAATTCATCAATTACAGGTTCTTTAGAAACATATGAGGTCCCCCACTGCCCAGTAAAAACATCAATTAACCACTGCACATATTGACTCCATAATGATTCCGTTAACCCCAGTTCTATTCGTAAGTTTGTTAAGGCTTCTTCAGATGCAGGTACATCATTCATTGAAAGTAAAATAGAGGCTGGGTCTCCTGGGGACAACCTTAAAAGAATAAAAGTAAAAGTTGAGACACAAAACATAACTACTATCAATTGGAAAATCCGTTCACAACAAAAGCGAATCATATCAGCTTGCACTCATTATTCATGCACATCAATTTGTGAATGAATATAGTAATACTCAATAGGGTCAGGAATAAAGCCTTGTACTTCTTTCCTCACACCGAAAACCGTCTTCGGATGAACGATAAATGATTGTGGAAGATCTGCATTGATTGTTTCTTGTGCTTGTACAGCCAATTGGTTTCGACTTGTTATCTCTGTGGTCTCGTTTAATTGATTGACAGTACTATCCAAAGAATTTGAAACATAGTGACTAACATTTGCTTGGCTATCAGAACGATAGAAAACATTTAGAAAATATTGTGGATCGCCAGTATGTGCCGTTAACATACTATACATAGATAAGTCCCAATCTTCCTTTTCTAAAGCATCATCAATGTTTTCAACTTGACGAATGTTAACTTTAATTCCTTCATTTACTAATCTACCTTGAATAATTTCAGCCATTACAGACAGTTCTGGTCGTTGCGGAAAAGATAACATCGTAACTTCGAACGGTTTTCCTTGCTTTTCCCAAATACCAATACTATTTTTCTGCCAACCGCCTTGTGTCATCAATTGTTCGATCGATTGTTTTTCTTCATTTCGTTCCACTTTACCAAAAGGAAGAATATCTGAAAATGGGCTGTTTGCTACTGTACCATGTCCCATCATGACTTTACTGACTATCTCTCCACGCGGAATAACTCTGTCAATAACTTTTCGATGATTCACTACCTCAAATAAAGGAGAATTCATATTAAAAAGTAGCATATGCGTTCGCAATGATGGAGCTGTTAATACCTCAATTTTTTCATCCTTTTCTAATATGGAGATATTATCAATTGGAATATCTGTTGCAGCGTCTACTTCCCCGGATTGTAACGCTAGTAATCGCGTATTTCCATCAGCTATATAGTTGATTTTCACTTCTGATAACAACGCTTGCTCTCCCCAGTAGTCTTCATTCCTCTCTACAAGAAGTGACTCATCTTTGTTAAATTGTTTAATTTTAAATGCCCCTGTAGAAGCAGGATAGGTATTCTTATCTTCAATCGTCGTTACATCAACAATGATTGTAGAAGGGTCAGCCAAATGAGCAATCAAAGCTGAATTAGGTTTTTTAGTGACGATTTTTAATTCATTTGCTGTCAACACTTCGATTTCTTCTATTTGTAATAAATCATTTGCCTTTTGATTTTTCTCTAAAGATCTTAACAATGACTCTTTAACACTATTAGCGTCCATTGCATTCCCATTATGAAAATTCACTTGTTCCTCAAGCTTAAATACCCATGACGTTTCATCTTCTTGCTTCCACTCTTTTGCTAGCCAACGTATTGGCTCCAATTGGTCGTTTAGTCTAACCAATGTTTCTCCTGTACCTGAGCGCATTACTTCCCAACTGTTGCTGCCATGTGGATCAAGACTTGCCGGACTCCACGGGAAAGCCACTTTCATCGTTTTACCAGATGCTATATCCGTAGGTACATTTGATGTTGCACATCCAGTCAATACTAAAGTAAGTAAGAAAAAAGATGCTATAGCTAATGCAATATGTTTTTTACTACCTTTCATTCCTATATCCTCCATTAAGTTAATAACACCATATCTGATCATTGTTTCGTTACAGCCATACTGTTTTTTCTTCAAAAGGTGTACGTTTTTTAGACTTTTCTTCTTCTAACTCTTTCTGATCTGGATATCCTAAAAAGACCATACCAATAATTTTCTTATCTTTAGGTGAACCAATAAAATCATGCAAACGTCCATCATGAACGAGACCAACTCCTCTTGTTCTCCACACAAACCCTAAATTTAATTCTTGTGCCACTAGCCACATTGAATGAATCGCACAGCATACCGCATATTCATTGTCTTTTGAATCAGCCTCTTCTGGAAGGGAGTCAGAGGTCACAACAATCATAACCGGTGTTTGACTCACAACTTTAATTGAACTCTCTATTAAATGAGGTTTAGTCGGAAAGCGCTCCTGTAAATAGTCATAGGCTACTTGCTCATATCTTTTTTTCGCTTCACCTTGGATAACAAAAAAGCTCCAAGGCTCTCGCATGCGGTCATTTGGAGCCAAAGTAGCAGCTTCTAGTAATCTCTCAATCTTTTCTCGTTCTACCTCTCGATTCGCATAATTACGAATAGCTCTTCTAGACTGTAGTATTTCAAATGCGTTCACTTATAATCTCTCCCCTATCTTTAAACAATTTACTTTCTTTGTCTCAAACCATTTCAGTCTTTTTTGTAACTGCACTCCAACTTTTTAATAAGGAATAACGGCAACGGATATCGTTACATTACCTGATTTTTTCTTAATAAGAGACAATGAATCTGCACCACTATACAAACGAGCAGCGGGTTCACTCACACCATAGGCGCCAGTAAATTTAAATACGGTTTCAGACGGAGCATCAATTTGCACACGATTTAATTCTTCTGCTGAATAACAAGTAAATCCCCAGTTGTACTTTTGTGATACAGCAAGTATCCCTTCCTCATCTTTTTTAAGATCAATCGAGCAAATGGCTTTCACGCTTTTAATTGAAAATTGCAATGCATCTAGCGTTTCTTGAATAACCTGATCAATTTCTTCCTTCGATGTTCCTCTATTGCAACCTAAACCAATCACGATTACCTTTGGACGATAAAGTACGCCATTAGATAATATTTCTTTTTCGTTATTATCCAATTTTCTATGAGTCACAACTAAAGCTGCATTCGGTTTAGCTTCTAATGCTTCTTCAATCGTTTCATAAACTTTGATCGTTTCCGGAAGAGGTCGATCGTAATTCCACCATTCTTTTTCCCCAGATTCCTGAATTACAGCAACTTGTTCTTCATTTACGACTGATGCACTGACCGGAGTTAGCTTTTCTCCCGATTCCCAAACCCAACCAAACCTACTACCAAATAAGTCAACAGGGATCGTTTTTTGAACATCCGATGCTGTCGTAATGACTGGTGTTGCACCGAGTAACTCTGCAACTTCCTTTGTTAATTCATTTGCTCCACCTAGATGTCCAGATAACACGCTAATTACGTGTTCTCCTTTATCATCAATGACAACAACAGCAGGATCAGTCTTTTTGTCTTTTAAAAGAGGGGCAATCATGCGGACAACCGCACCTAATGATACAATCATGATGATGCCTTTATAAGCTTGAAAAAGCGATGGCAAAAGAAGTCGCACATTGCCCTCAAATAACGAGATATGGCGTCTCCTTTCATCTCCCCTTTCAAATTTACTCATATAAAATAAATCTGCCTGTGGGAATTTCGTATGTAAACCTCGGGCAAGCTCAACTCCATGCTTTGTAATCGCTACAACTGCATAAGTGCTTTTTTGCTCTAGTGCTACTTGCTTTCCTTCTTCTAAAACAAGTGTCATTGTTTCACTCCTTTTCGAAATCCGTGCGTAAATTCTTTGTCATAAAGCTTTGATTTAAAATCTTTATCATGAATATTTTTATCTAGTGCCCAGCCCGCTAGAATCATAGCTTGTTTTCGAATTCCATTCACACGCATATCTTCATCCAAACTCTCAAGTGTTGAACGAACTACTTTTTGGTCTGGCCATGTTGCCTTATATACAACCCCAACTGGTGTATCTTTGCTCCAACCTGCAGCCAAGAACTCTTTTACGATTTTCTTTGTTAAGGTCGCACTTAAAAATAAAGCTACCGTGCAATTGTGTTTTGCTAAATCTCTTAGCTTCTCTGCTTCTGGAACAGGTGTACGTCCTTCCGCACGAGTTAAAATCACCGTTTGAGTCAGTTCAGGAATCGTCAACTCAGCACCTAGCGCAGCTGCAGAAGCAAAGACAGAGCTAACGCCTGGTATAATTTCCACACTCACATCCTTCTTATTAAGAATCGCTATTTGTTCCATAATGGCTCCATAAACAGCTGGATCACCTGTATGAACACGAACAACTTTCTTTCCTTCTTGAACGCGCTCAACCATTACTTGAACCATTTCTTCAAGATGCATACCAGCAGTCTTAATAATTTCCGCTTCAGGTTTTGCTTGCTCAATGAGCTCTGCGCTGACAAGTGAATCCGCATATAAAACAACATCTGCTTCTTGCAGCAACTTCAAGCCTTTTACCGTAATTAAATCTGGATCTCCAGGACCGGCCCCTATGATTGTTATTTTCATTATTTTCTCACCACCATTAACGTTAAGTATTCTAGCTCTGCTCTCTCTAACTCTCGAATATCCCAAACAACCTCCTCATCAGACGTCACCTTCGTTACAACAGAAGCCTTGTCTAATAAATCTAGGTCACGTAAAACGTCAAGCATTAGATCCATTACTTTTGCTACTTTAATAAAGATGACACAGTCATTTTCTATAATCGCTTTTTTCATCGTTTCATAGTCATCTCGAGCTGGAACAATCGCAACGTGGTCATCGCCTTCTGCAAGGGCAATACCGAGTCTTGAAGCCGCACCATTAATCGATGAAATTCCAGGTACCGTCTTGATTTCCACTTCTGGATGACGCTCTTTTACGAGATTCATCATATGAATGAACGTACTGTATAGAAGTGGATCACCTTCTGTAACAAAGGCAACATCCTTCCCCACGTTAAGATGCTCCCAAACTTGATCAACGGTATTTGACCATTCACGTTCTAAAATAGTAGGATCTTTTGTCATCGGAAAAACAAGTCCTAACATTTCTTTTTCGCCAGGTGTTATGTACACATCAATAATCCGATGAGCGTAGCTTTTGCTTCCTTTTCTCTTTTTCGGGTAGGCGATAACATCTGCTTCTTTCAATTTTCGAAAAGCTTTGATCGTAAGTAATTCTGGGTCCCCAGGGCCTACTCCTAAGCCGTATAGTGTTCCGATCATTATTATTCCCCTTTCTTATGGTGTGCTGTAATAATATAGATAGGATTTAACGCATCAAACCGTGTTAGATTTAAGATTGGTTTACTTCTTGAAATTTGAGCAAGGGTAATGGTCGTTTCAAACCCATTGTTTTTAAACCCTTCAACTGCTTGCATTAAATTTTCAATGGTGACGGCATTTAATACGATTCTTCCTCCCTTTTTTAGTCGAGAACAACAGGTTGATAAAATATCATCCATACTCCCCGCTGTTCCCCCAATAAAGATCGCATCAGGATCTGGGAACGTTTCTAACTGGTCTGGCGCCTTGCCTTGGACCGCTGTGAAATCTGTTCGAAATTTCACCTGATTCAGGCGGCAATTTTCTAAATCCTGCTCATTTTTTTCGATCGCAAACACTTGTCCTTCTTTTGCAATCAGACAGGCCTCAATGGCAACAGATCCTGTGCATGTTCCAATATCCCAAACCGTACTGTTTTCACGGAGGTTTAAAGCCATTAAACTTAACGTTCTAATTTCTTTTTTCGTCAATAAGCCTTTTTCTGGTTTTCTTTGATGAAATTCTTCATCGTCAATTCCCATGTTCCATTTTTTTACTTTTTCTATCTTTTGAAGAATCACAACGTTTAGTCGAGAAAACTCCTTTGTCTCCATCTCCTTGAGTTCATAAAAACCGCAACGTTCATTTTCACCCCCGAGATTTTCTGCAACAAATGCTCGGTACTCATTCATTCCAAATAAACGTAAATAACGACCAATTTCAGAAGGATTATTCTCGTCATCCGTTAAGAGAGCTACTTTATCACGTCCATTTATTCTTTGAGCGAGCCCTTTTATGCTCCTGCCATGAACACTCGTCACATAAGCATCCTGCCAGCGTTCATTCATTCTAGCAAAAGCAAGTTGAATTGAACTTAAATAAGGATAGATTTCTACATCTAATTTCTTAGCTAAGTAACTTCCGATTCCGTAAAACAAAGGGTCACCAGATGCTAAGACAACGATCTTTTTCTTTTCTTGACTTAAATAGGTAACTAGCTCTGATAAGCTCCCTTTTATGATCCTTTTCACACCTGAATAATCTGAGAAGAAAGATAATTGCCTTTCGCCCCCTACTAATATCTCACTTTCATCAATCCATTTTTCATAAATTGGAAGAAGACTTTTTTTTCCCTCATCGCCTATTCCAATAATTTTAATCTTCTCTGCCATCTATACCTGCCTTTCCAAGAAACGCACCCTTCATCGAGTACAGACTTGTTTCAATCGAGATTCCACCGGCAACTTCTTTTAATCCAGATGTACAGCAATAGTCACAAAGGATGGTAAAGAATTCCTTGTATCCATGCTCAAGCATTAGATCTCCTACTTGTGATGCTGTGTTGGCACCAACAACCTTCTCAAGTAACTCTTCATTGGTTACACCGGCATGACGCGCTACATCCGCTAAGAAGTTAAAATCAACTGGAGCACTTTTGGAATGAACCATCATCACTCCTTGTGCCACTTTCGAAAATTTCCCCATCATTCCAACTAAAGATACTGTTTTCACACCTTGTTTCTTACATTGCTTTAAAGTAAATCCAACAAAATCGCCCATCTCAATAAATGCCTCTTCCGGAAGTTGGGGGTATTGTTGGATTCCGTATTTTTCGCTTCGTCCACCAGTTGAAATTACGACGTGTTCACAATTACTTGCTCGCGCCACACTAATGGCTTGAACAATACTAGCCATATATGCAGAACTAGAAAATGGAATAACTGTTCCTCTTGTCCCAAGGATCGAGATTCCACCAATAATTCCAAGACGCTTATTAAGAGTTTTCTCTGCCATTTTTTCTCCCTCAGGAACAGAAATAATGATGTTAATTCCCCTTTGAATACCGTATGCTCTAAGTACTTCTTCGGCCGTTTCACAAATCATTTTTCGTGGCACTGGGTTGATTGCCGCTTCTCCAACAGGTACAGGGAGACCTTCCTTTGTTACACGCCCAACCCCAACACCACCATCAAGAGTTATACCCGGTTCCTTAGACCAACTCACCATTGCTTTAATTAGAGCACCATGAGTGGCATCTGGGTCATCACCAGCATCTTTTATCGTTGCAGCTTCAGCAAAATGAGGCTCAACGATACAACTATCCATTTCAAAAGTGGCAAATTTCCCAACCGGTAAATAGATCGTTGCATCCGCCTGCTCTTCACTTGTAATAAGAGCTACAATTGCTGCTTTGGTTGTGGCCGTTGCACATGCGCCCGTTGTAAAGCCTGAGCGCATCTCTTTTTTGTCTTTCTTTTTTGCTTTCATGTCCATCTTTTATGCCTTTTCAGCTAAGAGTGAAATTGCGTTTAATGCCGCAACTGTAATCGTACTACCGCCTTTTCTACCAACATTTGTAATAAACGGTACATCTAACTTTGCTAATTCTTCCTTTGATTCAGGAGCCGATACAAATCCAACCGGAAGTCCAATGACTAAACTTGGTTTTGCATATCCTTCTTTAATCAAGCGAATTAACTCAAGTAAAGCCGTCGGTGCATTCCCAATTGCAAAAACCCCACCGTCAAAATGTTGGATCGCTTTTCTCACTGAAATAATAGCACGAGTCGTATTTAAACGTTTAGCCTCTTCCATTACATCAGGGTCAGAGATATAAACATTCACGCTTCCACCATGTTTTTCAATTCTCCCTTTACTTACACCGCTAAGGATCATTTGTACGTCAGCATATACTTGTTCGCCTCTTAAAATAGCATTTATCCCTGCTTGAATTGCTTCTTCATGAAAAAGCATACTATGACCTAATTCAAAATCAGCAGAAGCATGAACAACACGTTGTACAACTTTATATTGATGTTTTGTAAATGCATGCTCACCAAACTCTTCATCAATCATGTTAAAACTCTTCCCCTCAATTTCTTGAGGTTGTACGGTTAATGGCTTAAATTCAGTACGAAAATCCATCATAACGTCCTCCATTTCATAGATTTAATTTTTTTAGAACTCCATTTAAATGTGTAAGTACATCTGAAAAATCAGAATAGACATTTCCATAATCAATCTTAGGTCTCTTAATCATGATCGTTTCAATACCGAGTTCGGTTGCCGCTTCTAATTTTTCATCAACGGACCCGGCTTTTCCGCTTTCCTTTGTGATCATCGTGGTTACACCGTATTGTTTGTAAAGGGCCTGATTAAACTCTTTTGTAAAAGGACCTTGTATTGCTATGATGTCTTTTTGCGGAAAGCCTAACTGCTCACATTTTTCCATATTATCTTTTCTTGGAAGCATACGAGCAATGACACGAATGTCAGGCTGATCTAATAGTTTCTCAGTAAAGGTTTGAAGTGTTTTACTTCCGGTCGTTAGCATGATCACGCCTTTTTTTTCAAATGCTTTTTCAGCAGCCTGGGCGTAGCTCTCGACCATCGTTATTCCTTTATCTTCGTAGGATTGCGATTCTCGTTCGTATCGAATGTATGGAACGTTCGCTGCTCTCGCTCCTAAAAGAGCATTTTTACTAGCTTCTTCTGCAAATGGGTGACTCGCATCAACCACCGCCTGAAAACCCTGTTCTTTAATGACTCGGACAAAGTCTTCACTTGTGAGGCGCCCTACATAAACATCGAGTTCCGCCTTACGTAATTCAATCGCAGCATTTTCTGTAACAACAGTAGTTAGCAGCTTATGCCCAGCTTCTTTAATCGTAATAGCCAACGCTCTGGCATCACTTGTTCCTGCTAAAAATAGAATCATAGTTTTTGAACCTCATGGTGGTGATGATCAATATGTTCCATTGCTTCAATACGATACTGACATATGTCACAATTCATTTTCACGTCACCTTGTAATGTTTCCTCAATTCGGTCTTGAATAATTGTTTGTAACCTAGTGTGGAATCCAAAGTAACCTGCTAGCTTGAATTCAATTTCCGGGTTCTCTCGTTCAAAATCTTCAATCATTGTTTCTAGGCGCTTAATTAAAATACCAGTAAATAAGAAGTACGGTAGAATGACAATTTTCTTCGCACCTAGTTTGATACAGCGCTCTACTCCCTCTTTAATGAGTGGATCAGTCACCCCCATAAAAGCTGGTTCCACTAACTTATAATTTAGCTTTTCCCATAATAAACGAGTGATTTTATAAAGGTCACTATTTGCATCAGGGTCACTACCGCCACGACCCAGCAAAAGAACAGCTGTATCGGGGTCTTTTTCGTTTGTATTCTCACCAACTTCTTCTAAACGACTTTTGCAAATTTCGATCGTTTCCTCATGGATTCCAAACGGCCTCCCATAAGAAAACCGAACTAAAGGATATTTCTCTCTTGCTTCATCAATAGCTGCTGGGATATGAATTTTGGAGTGACCAGCTGCTAATAACATTAGTGGAATAACATGGACGCTCACTGCTCCCTTTTCCACACATGCTTGAATACCTTGTTCTATCGTTGGTTTCTCAAATTCCAGAAAACAGGTTTCAATAAGAAGGATAGAGTCTAATTTCGGCTCTAATCCTTTGATCATTTGCCTTACTTGCTCATTTCCTTCAGGATCTCTACTTCCATGACCAACTAGTAAAACAGCTTTCATATAATTCTCCCCTATCTTCATTTAGTCCCCACACGGAGCTGGTTCAATTTCAATCTTCGGTGTCATATCCTTGTATGTATAGTCCTGAATACTTCCTACTCGTTTAAAGTACTTAAAGAATCGTTCGTTCGGATGACCTTTCTCTTTGTACTCATATATAATTTTTTCAATGAGTTCAACAATTTGATCTGGCTCAATGCCCTCTGCCACTGGCTGACCAGCATGAGCTGTTCGACCAACCGTTTTTGCCCCTAAAAACAAATCAAACTTTCCTTTCCGAAATATAATACCGATATCGTCATTAACCGCTCCATAACAAGCCATGCCACAGCCATTGAATCCAACCTTCAACTCTTTTGGTAGTTCAAGACCACTTAAGTTTTGATGTAATTCTTCTGCATATGGAATTGAATCCTTTTTTTCACCGTCACAGAAATCACACGCTTTTAATTGAAAAACATCACCAAGAGGTTCAAGGATAAACCCGGCGCTTTTTAATTTCTCCGTAATGATCTCTGGAGTAGCTGTAGGAATTCGAAGATGAATTTGATGGTGCGGCGTATATTCCATCGTTCCTTCGTCACCAACAACTTCAGCAAGAGCCAACATTTGTTTCGGAGTGAATTGCTTGTTAGCAACACCCGTACTAACAGCCAGTTCAAAAATAGAGACAACAGGGTTATTTACGGTCTTCGTTTCTTGTATTTGACTGGACATACCTTTTACTTTACTAAGCGCCTCTTGGGCAAGTTCTAGAGACGTCTTCTTAGGAACAACCGTTTCAACTGCTGTGGCAGCCGTTTGATCCTTTGCGAGGTCCATATCATTTTTTCCTTCGTGCAACGCCCAAGGTTCATTTTCGTGTCGTAATCGTTCATGCGGCTTTAATCGCTGTTCCGTTGTATGTAACGTATACTTCCGTTGATACCCCCTTGGTGTGATCATTTTATTATCATAGAGAACGGTAGATGAATTTCCGATAACAACCGTCGTTAACATCCCAATATCATAGTTCAGCATGTTTTCAAGGTCTGTAATGACAATATGTTCGCGCTCACGATAAGCACTTTTCACAAGACCAACTGGTGTTTTCGGTGAACGATACTCAAGTAGAATTCTTTGAGCCTCTTGAATCTGTCTCGTTCTCCGACCACTTTTTGGATTATATAAACTAATAACAAAGTCAGCTTGTGCGGCTGCTTCAATTCGTTTTGCAATAAGATCCCATGGAGTTAAGTGGTCACTTAAACTAATCGTACATGCATCGTGCATAATCGGTGCTCCTAGTAAGGATGCGCACGAGTTACTGGCAGATACACCTGGAATCACCTCGACACTTACCCCAGTTGCTTCTGTCCAGCCTTGTTCCATTAACACCTCATAAACCAGTCCTGCCATCCCATAAACACCAGCATCACCACTTGAAATAACAGCAACTGTTTTCCCTTCTTCAGCGAGACGAACGGCCGCCTGCGCACGACTCACCTCTTCAGACATACCCGTACTAATAATTTCTTGATTCGTTAATAAATCTTGTACCAAATCAACGTATGTTTTATAGCCAATGATGTAATCACTTTCTTGGATTGCTGTTTGTGCCCTGTTCGTCATATGATCAAAACTACCAGGTCCAAAGCCGATAACAAGTAATTTTCCAAGCATTATGCATACCTCCTTTTATAAGATGTTGTTCAAAAGGGTTGGTTTTTACCTTTTTGAACAACATCGAAGCAATGAGCGTAGTCGCTGTATATGGTGAGAGAAGTATCTCTCACCTTAAGCATGCTATGAGTGAGTTTCTCCATAGCATGCGCACAGCGAGCGGAGCCATTGCATCACCTTTTTGAATCCACACTCTTAGCTCAATAAACAAGAACAACCTATACCTTTGTCTTTGCCACTTTCGAAACGCCCTTAATTCTAGCAGTCGTATTCTTAGCTAGCATTTCACTATTTTCAAAGTCATAAATTAAAAATTCTTGTAAGTCAACTGACGGATCTAGATGGCTTTTAATAATAGAACGCCCGATTTCTGTTGAAGTAGCTGAGTACCAATTTCCCTCAGGGTAAACAATAACAACACACGCATCCTTACAACGACCATTACATCTTGTCCGCGATGTATGAATTTGCTGATCTAATTCAAGGTTCTTTATTTCTTCTCGAATAGCTATAGTAATTTCTTCCCCATCCTTCCTCATACAGCTAGATCCATTACAAATCAGAACATGTTTTTTTGTACCCGTTAAATTCCAAGTAGTCATAATCTATTCCTCCTTATTTACTTCCAGAATTTATTGATGAAAGTTGAAAATAAAAATACACCTCTATCAATAGATAGAGGTGCAGATAAATGGCATACAAGTTTACGTAGCATCTATTCTACATTTCTCTACCTATGACCCGTAGGTATTGAAGCAATTTCAAACAAAGGCAGGTTTCCTGACTTAGGTTCATCATTTCAATGCGTCTTCCCGATATACTCAGTGACTTTATACAATGAAATTCCCCATTACAGTGGCGGGACCGTGACGGATTTACACCGTGCTTCCCTTTTAAACATAACCAGTGGTTATGCACCTTTGTTTGGATTCTTAACTTAAATTATAGTTCTGGCTTTCTATTACATTTACAGTAGCGTGGATACGGCTTTTCCTCTTTTAAATAAAAATGCACCTCTATCTATAGATAGAGGTGCAAAATAAATGGCATACAAACATAAGTAGCATCTATTCTACACTTCTCTACCTATGACCCGTAGGTATTGAAGCAATTTCAAACAAAGGCAGGTCTCCTGACTTAGGTTCATCATTTCATTGCGTCTTCCCGATATACTCAGTGACTTTATACAATGAAATTCCCCATTACAGTGGCGGGACCGTGACGGATTTGCACCGTACTTCCCTTTTAAGCATAACTAGAGCTATGCACCTTTGTTATTGCATTTTTTTAAAATCATTTTTCTAAATGGTTTTATAAATTATTTCGATATATACAGTAGCAGGACATTAGACTGTAACTGTATTCCCTGCTACCTAAATAAAAAGAGTAGTTTATATTCACTGTCTATTAAACTACTCTTCAGTATATTTAGCAAGTATATATTTTGTACAAGTACTAAAAAAAACCTTTTATTTCATAAAATAAATCCTTCTATTTACAAAGTGACAAAAGAAAGATAAAATTTAAATCGTAACAATTACTATTTAAAACCACGTGTAAATGGAATTTTCACTTACATTAATATTTATACATGATCGCATGTGTAAGAGTTTAAAAGGAGGATTTATTTAATGAAAAAAGTACCTGTTACTGTACTAAGTGGTTATTTAGGTTCCGGTAAAACCACTTTATTAAACCACATCTTAACGAATCGTGAAGGGTTGAAAGTCGCTGTTATCGTAAATGATATGAGTGAAGTGAACATTGATGCTAAGCTTGTTAAAGACAATGGATTTTCGAGAACGGAGGAAAAACTAGTAGAGCTTCAAAATGGCTGTATTTGCTGTACTCTTCGTGAGGACTTAATGCAAGAAGTCGAGCGAATAGTTGATGCAGGAGATATCGATTATATCGTGATTGAATCGTCGGGCATTAGTGAGCCTGTACCAGTCGCCCAAACATTTACGTATATTGATGAAGAAATTGGTGTAGATTTAACGAAAAAGTGTAAGCTAGACACAATGGTGACCGTTGTTGATGCGAATCGTTTTTGGGATGATTATGCATCAGGTGAATCATTACTTGATCGTAAAGAAGGTACAGATGAATCTGATACGCGTGAAATTTCAGACCTTCTCGTTGATCAGATTGAATTTGCCGATGTGATTATTCTTAATAAAGTTGAAATGTTACAAGAAGTTGATAAAAATGAATTACTGAACTTCATGAGGAAATTAAATGCAGACGCAAATATTATTCCTACATCATTCTCTAAGGTAGAATTGTCTTCTATTTTACATACAGGCAAATTCGACTTTGATAAAGTGAGTCAGTCTGCTGGATGGATTAAGGAATTAAATGAAGAGCACAAACCAGAAACGGAGGAATACGGTGTCTCTTCATTTGTTTATCGAAGTAGAAAACCATTTCACCCAGAGCGTCTAATGAACTGGCTGGAAAATTGGCCTGTTGATGTTGTACGAGCGAAAGGGTTCATTTGGGTCGCTTCCAGAAATCAGATGGCTGGATTGATTTCACAGTCAGGGTCTATCGTTACCATTCAAGGTGCCGGAGAGTGGGTTGCAGCGTATTCTGAAGAAGAAAGACAGAAAGCACTCCTTGAGGAGCCTGAGCTACAAGCAAAATGGGACCCAGAATTCGGTGATCGAATGACAGAATTAGTCCTAATCGGTATTGATATGAATCATGAACAAGTTAGAGGTTCCCTTGATCAATGTGTATTAACAGATAGTGAGATGACTTCAGATTGGACTAAGATTCCCGATCCACTTCCACAATATGTTGAAGCTTAAAAAAAATCGTATAAATCTTTTATGTGAATGTTGAAAAAAGGCTGTTGATATCAATTGATCTCAACAGCCTTACTGTTTATAGATTTCTATAAAAGAATTATAACTTTTTTGAAACTTTCTTTACTATTTCCCTGTCTTTTTCAACACCTTTCATCGTTCCTTCACTTAGTTCAAAGCATCTCCCATTAAATGAATGACTTACTTTGTCTTCTAGCCTATTTCCTGTCATTAGCGATTCAACAAATCGTGGAGCATCCTCACTAGACATTTCCTTATACCAGTGACCATCGGGGTAAGTAATCAAAACACATTTATCTTGACAGCGTCCATTACAAAGCGTTCTTGACGTATGGATCATAGGATCTAAACCTTTAGCACTTATCTCATTTCTAATAGATTGAGTTAATGCTTCTGCTCCTGCTCTATTGCAACTACTTCCATTACATATAAGAATGTGATGTTGTGTGTCCGTTAAATTCCATGTAGCCATTCCTTCAGCTCCTTTTTTACTTAGAGTTTAACAACACGATAATAGATATCATTACGATTTATTTTCTGCAAATATATATCAATCTAGGTGAACTATGATCATATTTTCTCGCATCATAGTTACCAAATAAATGCATGACTTTTAAATTATTATTCTCTAGCATTTCTCTAATCTTATCCTCTGAATACAGTTTCACTCGTTCTTCATAATTACGATTTGAATAGTTATCTTTTACGACTATTCGTTTAATAACGGTGTCGTTGTCAATCTTTCTATACTGGTAGATGGATGTTTGATCAAATGTTTGTTGTGAAAAGGGAACTAAATTTTTTCTTAAAAATGCTGGATTTAAATAATCAAACAAAAAATATCCACCTTCCTTTAAAGAAGAATGTACTCGTGTAAAAACACGTTCATTATCTTTATCCTTATCAAAGTAGCCAAAGCTCGTAAAGAGATTAGCGACAATATCAAATTCATTTTTAAATGTTACGTCTCTCATATCAGATCTTATGTATGTTATGTTTAATGTATGTGACTGCCTCTTTGCTTCTTCTATTAGGGTATTAGATAAATCTACCCCTGTAACGTTCATTCCTCTATCAGCAAACCAGCGGCTATGCCTTCCAGCACCACAACAAAGGTCAAGCACTTTCTGATTTTTCCGGTATGGAATAAAATTCATTAGATTGCTTAACTCTGAATTTGCATTTTCTTCACTGCGATGTTTATAAATCATTAAATAGTCTTGTTGAAAGTGATCTTCATACCAACGCCCCATAAATATTCTCTCCCTTTCACAAATAAAAGTACCTAAATGTTAGATTGTCGAGAATGTTCATTATACAAATGAACGGTTTCTCTTTTTATTATAAATAGTTCATGTTAGAGAAAGAACTTTCCTTAACAAAGACCGCAATACCTCTTACTTTACTAAGTTGAGTGCAATTGAACAATCTTTTCAGCTCCTCTTCGAGCTCCCGATATATTTCGTGAAACGGGTCCAATAACTAGTTCGGCAAGTGCTCCTATGACATACAAGTTCTGCCCCCATTCTAAGGAATTTTCAGAAACAATCGGATAACCACATGTTGCACAACGTAAACCTTCACTCTCTATCGTTGAGGTTAACCAATCGAATCCCGGTGGAGTAGCATGAAATCCGGTTGCTAACAGGATACGATTTGCCACCATTGACTTCGTTTTAAGCTCTACTTTTATCTCACCACTCTCATAAGACGCCCCGGAAACCTCATCAATAACAATATCCAGTCGTCCTTTCCGTTCTTCTCTTAGAGCCTGTAAGTTTAATTCTTTTGGGATTGACCCTCGGTATCGAGCCTGACTAATCATTTGTCTTCTCTGGTTAAGATTAGTAACCTTTTTAAATGAATTCATATATTTCGGTCCGAGCCAGCCAGGATCAGAATCAAATGGTTGTATACGGAGTGGATGTCTTGTGAGCAGTTTTATCCTCCCAGGATGTATTTTACTCAGTTTTAGTGCAGTATGTATGGCACTTATCCCTCCACCTACAATTAAAATTTCTTCTGTCTCTTTAACCTTTGTATTGGTATGATCATCGTAAATATGATTGACAGCCGCTCCCTGGTTTTGTAATTCATTTGCCCACAAAGGCCAATAAGGATGGTCACTTAATCCCATCGCTAACACAACATTTTCACTTTCAAACTGTGTTCCATCTGATAATTTTATTTGCCAGTGTTGCCTTATTCTGCTTAATTGTTCAACTCTTCCTTGAATCCAACTTTTCTGTAATTGAATATCATGAAAAAGTGATTCACAATGCTTATTAAAGAGGGTGATAGCTGGTCTATCATAAGGGCCATAAAACTGATCATACTGCTTACCACTTTCTGACTTTGCGAACTTTTCAAGTGAAAATGGGTCAATATCAAGATGATGGATTGATGGCGATCGCAAATATGGCATTTCAATTGTATTTGTACACCTTTTCCAAGTAGATAGTGGTTCTGGATTCGGATCTACTATGGCAAGATTTGATGTTGTTGTACGTTTTGCTTTCAATAAATAATTTGCCAGGGTGCATCCTTGAATCCCGCCCCCTATTATTGTCCATTCAAACAATTAATGTCACTCCTACTTCACGTTTGAGAAAATTTTCACTCCGTTTATCTTCCGATTTATCCTGAAATACACTTTTCAAATTGTTCTTGAAACCATTGTTCATCTAACTCTTTTCCGATAACAACCATTTCGCTTATTCTCTTTTCATTAGATTTCCACTCTCGGTCAGCATTGCCGGCAAACATCATATGAACTCCTTGAAATATGACTCTTTTTTCTAGATTCTTAATATTAAAGATCCCTTTATAGCGATACATATTTGGGCCAAGATTTTGAATGACTGTATCCATCCATTTTTCAACTTTTTCTAAATCAAGTGGATCATCTGACCTCATCACAATAGCCTTGACACTGTCATCATGATGGTGGTGATGATGCTCGTCTAAAAAGTTAGGTGCTATTTCAAGTTTTTTGTCAATGTCAAATGAATATATATTAAGAATTTTCTCGATACTTATATGCCCATATTCTGCCTGTTGAAATTGAGCAGATGGATTCATTCTTCTTAATCTATTTTTCAAACTGGTAAGCTCTTCTTCACTAATTAAATCTACTTTATTCAATAACAGTACATCAGCAAAGGCTACCTGTTCTTGTGCTTCATGAGAGCGGTCTAGCTGCTTGTGGGCATGGTAAGAATCAACCACAGTCACAATCGAATCTAAATGGTAGTACTCAGAAAGAGAAGGATCAACAAAAAATGTTTGAGCAACAGGACCAGGATCTGCCAATCCAGTCGTTTCAATAATGACCCGGTCAAAATTGAATTGCTGTTTCCCTTTTCGATTCATCCTTTTCTCCTTTAAATCATGGAGAATTCGAAGCAAATCTCCACGAACGGTACAACAGATACATCCATTATTCATTTCAAAGATCTCTTCATCTGCACCAACGACTAATTTATTGTCAATCCCTACTTCTCCGAACTCGTTTACAATCACGGCAACCTTTTTTCCATGATTTTCTGTTAAAATATAATTTAACAATGTTGTTTTTCCAGCTCCAAGAAATCCAGTTAAGACAGTTACAGGGATTTTCTTACTTTTACTCATCATGTTAGACACCTTCTTTATCAATTTGATTATAATAGTTATCATTACGATTTATCTAACATAAAAAATATATTACTATTCATCTTGATGATCAAACTCTATCATATCAAACCACTCTTCTATTACATGATCTTCCCATAAAATCATTGAAACACCATTATGTTTATCAATAACTACTCCAACTTCCCCCTCGGCATTTACTACTTTCATGCCTTGATAATTTTCCATCACGATCATACCTCAGTCTAATTAATACAGGTGGCTAAGACCTTTAAGTTTAAGCATTGCTCACATTATTAAATTTCATACATTCCCACCAAAAGTTTTCCACACGATTACTAAAAGTAAAGACGAAGCAATCGATGTTATTGCTTGTTTTGTTGCAATTTGAAGAGCGATAGACTTACTTACATCCTTAGCAATGGCAAAAAGCGTCACAAGACAAGCGGATAATGTCGATGCTAAATAGACAAGAATAAACATTTCCATTGAAGTTAGGCCTAAAAGCAGTTGTCCATTTCCTTCATTAAAGAGTAATATTCCATCCTTTCTAAGAATGGAAAAAAGAATGCCTAGACTTGCTTCTGCTGGTAAAGAAAGAAAAGTTAATATAGGGCCGATAACTTGTGAGAGAACGTCAAGTATTTTATAATTATGAAGAATTGCAGCAATGACACAGATTACTAAAAAAATAGGCATAGCCTGAAAAAAGAATTGTTTAATCGTTTCTCGAATATTAGACAAAACAGCAATAGGACTAACCTTTTGAAGAGGTCGAGTTTTCGTTAGGTCGTGACTGTGAAACTGATGTTGTTGCGGATACCATAACTTTGTGTGAATGATCCCCATAACTGCTAGAACAATAATATACGGGAAAAACAGCCAAGGCTTCCCTGCCACACTGAATAAAGATAAGGTTGCCCCGACTTGATAGCTGCATGCCGAACTAAACGAGATCATTGAGAGACATTGCTTCCTTGTACAGGCGGAGCATCCTTTACTTTGATAAACAGCGACAACATTGCATCCATATCCAGTAATGACCGGGATGATATCTCTACCTGTGAGACCGATCTTTCTAAGCCAAGGATCTACAGCGACCGTAACTTTGTCTTTTATACCGCTATCATTTGTTATCGATATGGAAATACCGATAAGAACAACAACAGGAAAAGCCCAAACAAATGAATACATCCCTAACGTTAATAAACCAAATGGGCCAACTACGATTTCTGCTAGTAAGGATGGAGCCGAGCTAAACCATTCTTCTACTCGAAGGATAAAATACGTCTCAACGATCGGTTCAAAAAAAGTAGCAATTACATATGCTCCATACACAGGCAAGCCATATATCGCAAGAATAATAAGTAAGCAACCGGACATACGCCAAACACTTAGAATAGATAAGTCTCGTTTTATCTCTTCCTTCTTTAACTGTATCATCGCTTTAACAAATACACTCATTTCCGCAACATGATAAGTCATCAAGATACATATTTGAACGTCGATAAAACTCAATCAACTCTGAACCAACCTCAATCCCTAGACGATCGCAGATCTCTTTTGCTACAATTGCAAATCGCTGTCTGAACTTATAAATAAAACAAAAGATAATCGGTTCATGACGAACTTGCGGTCCAACTAAAAACAAACCTTCTGAAACTGTTGATTCGTCTATCTCATTCAACTCAATGTGATTTTCTTCATCCCAATAAAAATGCTCCAAAATAAGTGAAAGACTATTTTTAAAACCTGTTGCCAAAATAGGCTGGGTAGAGCTTTCAATCTTTTCTCCATTAGAAAGATAAATCTGATAGTCTTCCTCTTCTTTTTCTACCTTAATCACTTCTGCATTTCCTCTCAAGACAAGTTGGTCGGAGTCGTGAAATTCTGCAAGACGGTCACACGTAAAAGGTGACAATGAAATACTTGGATCAGGGCTATAATTTGTCCAAGTATCTTCTCTCGCCAATACTGTCACATCCTTATCTAAATGGCTAAGGTGTATGGCCGAATCCATTCCACTTTCATAACCACCGATGATGAAAAACTCATCTCCATCTAAATCCTCCCAAGAGTGAACTTTACTATTATGACGACATAGTTCTCCGCCTTCGAATGGTTGTAAGTTCGGATACTGGAATTCTCCCCCTGCCCATACGACATATTTACAAATTATTTCTCCTTTGTTTGTGTTTAAACGAAACCCGTCTACAGTTTTTTCCATTTCTTTTACATCAATACCTAATTCAATCGGTAATTCAAAATGATTGGAAATTGCTTGAAGATAGCGGGCATATTCCTCACCACTTAAATGCTCTGATTGAAACGTGAACCCTGGGGAAGTCTCTGGGACAATAGCATTTAAATCAAGAAGACCAAATCCATGGCCAGGGAAGGACGGAGTAAGTAATCTCATTTCTTTTGGCCATTTGTTAAAAGTACTACCGACTGAATTCCTCTCTACGATGACATAATTATGTAAACCCATTTGCTTTAAAATGGTACCGACACCAATTCCTGCTGGCCCCGCCCCAACAATGACAACATCATATTCTTTTTTCATTGCTCTTTTTACACCTCTTTCCATTTCAAAAAACACTTAATTCGTAATGATTACTATTATTGATAATTTTATCTACTTCACTCCGATTTGTCAAAGTTTAATATTCGTAATGCAGTCTTGTTTACAACTATAGTTATGTCTTCATATACCCCAAAAAAGACCACCCCTTAAAGAGTCGTCTTCAATTGGTTATTTTAGTTGTAACTTACTTAACCCCTGTTCAATGCAGCTCTGATCTAAGCCCTCTCCAATAAAAACAAGTACAGGCTGATATTGTTTTTCAAATGTATATCGTTCAAAAACGGGATCGCCGTAAGCATAATTAAATAAAAATAAGCCAGGAGTCTCTTTTAAATAAATAAATCCTTTTGCTCGGTACAGTTGCCCTTTCATTCTTTCTAACCAATGTAAAAATTGAATTCTATCAATAGGTTTACTAACAGGCGTTGATACAGTTCTTAAATGTAAATGATTATGAACATGTGACTCATGATTGTGTTTTTTAACCAATTTACTAGATATTTCTATTTGTTGACCTTGTGTATGTAGGAATGAAGGATTCCATTTTGCAAACAAAACACTCGAAATAACAGCCTGTTTATTGATTTCCTCAATACTCTCCTTTATTGAATCTAGAATACGCTCTTCCACTTGATCCTTTTTATTAATAAGAATAATATCTGCATACTTAACTTGCTCTATTAAAAGCTTTTTGAGCTTAATACTCATTTTATTTTCATACCATTGTTTTGCATTCACCACTGTAACCACTGCTTTAATCGTTACTCTACTAGCTAGTGTGGGATGCGTACATGCATCAACGACTTCTAATGGATGGGCTGCTCCAGTTGCCTCAATGTAAATAACATCTAAATCATGCTCTTCTAAAAGCGAGTTTAATTGTAAACTTAACTCTCCTTGAATCGAACAGCAAATACACCCATTAAGCATTTCTTTTAGAGGGGTATCATTAGGAATGATGGCAGAATCTATGCTAACATCGCCTAACTCATTCATTAATACACCAATACGTCTACCTTGCCTTTTCTCTGATTGAATTAATTCCTTCAACAACGTGCTTTTTCCACTTCCTAAGAAGCCACTCAATATAAAAATATCTACTGTTTTATTGTCCATGAGCTATTACTTTTTCAAATCCTTTCTAATTTCTCTAATCACATGCGCTAATTCAGAACTAATCAATTTATTCATAGCCAATTTTACTGCACCGCTTGATCCTGGCATTGCAAATACAGCTGTGTGATTACTCACACCGGCAATAGCACGACTTAGCATTGCTGCCGCTCCAATATCTTCTGTATAACTGAGCATTCTAAACAGCTCTCCAAAACCAACAATCTCCTTATCCAGCAATTCTTTTACCGTTTCAATAGTAACATCACGATCCGCTATTCCCGTTCCACCATTTAACAAGATCGCATCAATCTGAGGTGCTTGAATTCCTTTTTGAAGAGCGCCACTAATCTCTATTTTTTCATCTCTGACAATCTCATAATCTTCAATTATGTGCCCTTGATTAACTACAAATTCTCGAATTAACTTTCCACTCTTATCTGTGTCTTGCGTACGAGTATCGCTTACTGTTATAATTTTACATCTGACTTGTTTCGGTGCTTCTTTTTTATGCTCCATTACACTCATTGTTACATTCTCCTTTTTATAGTTAACTTTTATAAGATTCAACATCATGCAACGCTTTATCTAACGCCTGCCAAGCCATTAAAGCACAATTATGACGAGCTCTTAGTTTGTGTACTCCATCTAATGATAAAGCATCTCCTAAATCAACATGATCATTTGGTTGTTTACCTTCTCTTATTAACTGTTCAAACTCTCCCCTAATTATGGAAACTGTTCTCAAATCTTTGTGATGAATTAACTCTGTCATCATAGATGAAGATGCCATACTAATGCTACACCCCTCTCCTTCAAAGGATACACTGGTTAGCACTTCCCCTTCGAGTTTAAGATAAAGAGTAATTACATCCCCGCATGTTGGATTTTTATAAAAAACTCTTTGAACTTCTTCACCTTCAAGTTTCCCGTAATTTCGTTTAAATTTAGCATGATCCATAACAACCTTACGATACAGGTCATTTAGCATTTCCTCTCTCCTTTCATACGCTTCGATTAGAGAATTATTTATAAAGTCAAACTACCAAAACGTAACTATTACGATTTGATATCCATTGTAAAGGAAAAGATCAAACTAATCAAACATTATACAAAAGAGGATGACCCAGAAACGTTCCATCTGAGACATCCTCTTTCCTTACTTATTTCAATCCATTTACAAACGTTTCTACATTATGTTTCATCATTAATAGATAGGTTTCTGCTCCACTACCATCTTGCCCTACAGCATCAGTATACACTTCACCAGCAATTTCAACGCCAGTCCCTTCTGAAATTCTTTCCATATAGCGTTTATCTACCGTTGTTTCAACAAAGATAGCTGGTATGTTTTGATCACTCACAAGATCAATCACGCGTGCAATTTGACTTGGTGTTCCTTCTTCGTGTGAATTTAGTTCCCACACTCCTTCTGTTTCAAAACCATACGCCTCTCCAAAGTATTTGAACGCATTTTCAGTTACGACAATTACGCGAGTTTCTTCTGGAACGGCTTCTACTTCTGCTTTAATCCAAGCTTGCAAATCATCTAATTCAGTAAGGTATGCTTCTGCATTCGTACGGTATGTCTCTTCTCCACTTGGGTCACGCTCAACCAAATCTTCTACAATATTTTCCACATACACTTTAACGTTTTCTACACTTAGCCAAGCATGTGGATCTTCTTCTTCGCTTCCTTCAAGTAAAATAGGCGTTATTCCCTCACTTACTGTAACGACTGGAACATCTCCAACATTTCCTACTAACTTTTCAAGCCACCCTTCTAAACTAAACCCATTAACATAAAACACATCGGAGTCACTTGCCTTTTGAAAATCACTCGGAATTGGCTCATATTCATGTGGTTCTTCGCCAATTGGAACAAGATACTCGACTGTTCCTCTTTCACCAATAATCGTACCAACGATATCTCCTAGTATCGAGAAGCTAGTTGTAATCGATAGTCCTTCTTCTCCTGCCTCAGTTGCCTCTTCAGTTGAATCCGTTTCTTCTGTTGTATCCTCTTGTTCACTACCTTCAATTTCTTCTTGCTGTGTCTCATCAGCACTACACCCAATTGCAAATAAAAACGTCAAGCTTAAAACAATCGATAAAAACCATTTTTTTCTAATCATGCTTTTCCTCTCCTTTTCTTCTTATCGCCTTTCCTATAACTAATTGTTTTGAACAAAGGAAACTCTTTGGGTAAAAAAATAAATGTTTCTCTTATGCAACAATTATCATTTTTTCACATCTTTTCTCTTTTGTCTAGACTTATTCGTGATTTTTCTTTTTAAAACTTCTTTCTTGATCTGAAAAACGTTTCACCATCTACACTGCACTTGTAAGAAAAAGAATTAGTTTAGGAGGTACATTCAATGACAGTATTAGTAGGCATTTTTATCTGCTGCTGCTTTGTGTTTCAATTCTTTTCTTCGCCTCATTGACGACTTGTCAATATGAAGAACATGAAAAATCAAAGACAGACCCCTTTAGTTATTTATTCGCTGTGTATGGAAAATAGAGATTTCGCTCGTAGACAGAAAATCAACCTACTTTATTATTTTAGGTTGATTTTTTGTCTGCTTTTAGCAGGATAATTGACAAAAAAATCAAATAGTTAATAAAGGAAGGGGTGTTTTCATGCAGTATCTATTTCCCTCATTTATTTATGATTATCTTCACTATTTAACACAAAAAGGAAGGAAAGAGTCTACAATCCGCCGTTATATGTATGATTTGAATGATTTTTCCTATTGGTTGCATAAATCACGATCGACAACAAATGAAATTAATTGGAAATCGATCACAAAGGAAGAACTCGAGCTCTTTTTTCAAGATCTTATTGAGGTAAGACAATACAATGTTCGAACCATTAGGCGCATTCATAGTGTGTTAAAACAACTAGCCCGCTATCAACAATCGCTTGGGAAAAGCGAACTTACACCTATTGAAGAGATCGATCCCCCTGAACTTGTTACGGGCCCACTACAAGAATCAGAGTGGGTGGCAGTACAAGAAAAGAAACAATTACTTACTACTCTTTCTTCAACCATCGGTTTATCTGATCAACAAATTAAGACGTTTCCTTTTTACAAGGAACGAAATGAATTCATGATTCGATTGTTTTTAGATTATGGACTTACTCTACACGAAGTACAACAGCTATCGATGAAAGATATAAGGTTTGAACGAAATCAAATTCTCCTTCGAGAAGATAACCGAACGATACAATTGCAAACAGAACACAAACATTTAGCATACACTTATTTTAAAATGATACCAGAGCCCGTACGACCACGGTATTATAGTGATGATCCCTTTATTGTAGCGTTTGACTTTAAACGAAAAACGTTTCATTGGTCATACGACGATGATGAACCAAAAAGAATGTCTATGATCGCAATTCAGAAAATGCTACGAATGGAAGTAAAGCGAGCCCATTTACGAAAAGGAATCAGCGCTCAAACGCTTCGTAATACATTTATTCTATCAACTTTATTAAGAGGGATGTCATCTGAAGAATTAGTTCAATCGATAGGTTATACAACACCTCTTTCAATGAATCGCTATCTCAATACGATTCAATCGATTACAAATAAACAGAAAATCCGCCTTCTAACAGATGGGGCGTAACTTGCCCCGATTCTCTTCATACCAATCAATTAGTCCTTTTGTATTTAAATCAATTTTTTTTGATTAAGAAGATAAACAATTGATTTAAATGGATGTACGATTAAAACATCAAAATAATTTGATTTTCCGGTCACCTTTTACAACAGATTGTTAGTGATCACCTTTGTCCTTTCTGTCATTACCATGTCAACAATTTCAGGTTTTATCTTTTATTTAATCAAAAGGAGTCGAGTATTATGTTCCCTTTTTTCAAAAAAGAGCACCATCAGCTGCTGCAAAGTTGTAATTGAAGAAGTTAAGGAAAACGGCTGGCTGTTGTACTTCAGGAGAAACAAAGAAAAGTGACAAAATTTCTGACAATAAAGAGATAAATCATAAAAGAAACAGAAAAAGCGCCCTATTCAAAGCGCTTTTCTTTTTCTTATACTTATTCCTCTGATTTCAACTGAATATTACGCTGCGGTGCAAACGTAGATATCGCATGCTTGTAAACAAGCTGTTGCTTCCCTTCCGTTTCTAAAATCACAGTAAAATTATCAAAGCCTTTTATGTGACCACGGATTTGAAAACCATTTGTTAAAAAGACTGTAACAGAGATGTTATCTTTTCGTAATTGGTTTAGGAATTGATCTTGAATGTTAATAGGTTGCTTCATCGGGGTGTCCTCCTCTAATTGACTCTCTCTTTATTTCGATATAAATGGAATTTCTCCTTCAATAAATGTACAAATTTCGGTAAAAGTTTGCTCATTTAACCCGTTGGACATGTCAAACCATGTCGCATCTGTTTTATTACGAAACCAAGTTAGCTGCCTTTTGGCATAACGTCTTGAATTTTGTTTTAAGTTTACAATCGCGTCTTCTAAGGAATAAAGACCTTCAAAATAATCATAAAGTTCCTTATAACCGATTGCTTGAACAGATTGACAACCGCGTATACCGCTATCATACAACGCCTTGGCTTCTTCCACTAAACCTTGTTCAATCATGATGTCTACTCGTTTATTGATTCGTTCATACAGCTTACTTCGCTCCATAGTAAGACCGACCATAGCAGTCGTATATGGTGATACGGTTTGTTCTTCTGTTTGTTGCCTTGAAAACGGAATGCCTGTCACTCGTGTTACTTCTAGTGCACGAATAACACGACGTATGTTATTTGGATGGATTGATTCTGCTGCTTTTGGATCGACTTCCTTTAGCATAGTATGTAATTCATAATTTCCAAGCTTACTTGCTAGTTGTTCAAGTTCATCTCTGTATCGTTTATCGGTAGGCATTGATTCAAATTGATATTGTTTGATAATCGCATTTATGTATAGCCCAGTTCCACCAACTAAAAGAGGCACATGCCCCTTCTTATTTACCTGCGTGATGAGTGGAATACAACTTTCTTGAAATTCAGCAACTGAAAAGGTTTCTTTCGGATGCTTAATGTCAATTAAGTGGTGTGACACTCCATCTTGTTCTTCGGCAGTCACTTTTGCAGTACCAATGTCCATTCCTTTATAAACTTGCATCGAATCTCCGCTAATCACTTCGCTATTATATTTTTTTGCTAGACTGACACCTAATGCCGTTTTTCCAACAGCAGTTGGACCAACAATTACAATCAATTGTTCTTTCATCATCTTCTCCCTAATTCTTGGAATTAAAACATTTGACAAACGATTAACTTGTACATTCTATATATCCATAGTGAAACGTTGCATGTTGCCTTTTTTTGACTTGAAACCCGAAATGTTTGAACCGTTCACTTTGATAGTGATCTTTTAAGACGACTCGCGATTTCGCAACACGTAATGCATGATTTATAACGTCTTTAGACAAATCATCGTGACAAGCAAACTGCTTTAATGCCTTCATTGCTGTTGAACCTGCTAAATGTTGTTCAAACATTGGATCAAAATAGACAACATCAAATGAATGATCAGAAAGAGTTGCAAGATAGCCCGTATGATGAGCATGTATAACTTCAATTCTCTTCATTGCTGCTAACATCAAAGGACCCCCATCTTGCCACATTTTAAGACCGTTACGTACGAGTGTTGCAAGAACCACATTGGCTTCTAACCCAATAACACGTCCACTTTCGCCAACAGCAACCTGTGCTACAAGACTATCAGAGGCATGTCCTAATGTACAATCTAGAAACGTCATACCATCTTTTAGACCCGCCACACTTACTAGTGGATCATAACCTGTTTTTAAAAGTTGTTTCACTCTAAACATAGCAGAACTCGGATGATAAAAGAATGGATCACCACCAAACTTCGAATGCAGTGTTACCTTGCTTTTCCCTACTACAAGTACGTCTTCCCCATATAAATCAATTAACTCCTGAACAGAAGTTTCTTCACGAAGAATAAAACGACTTGCAAGATCCACACTGAACATATGTGCTTTCTCAGCTAAGACATCCGCACCTTTTCTTGCTGTTGTCACAATCATTATGTTAACTCCTATATCTATATTCCGATAGATCGATTTCTTTTTTTTTCTATCGCTCTTATTTCGGTCGTTCTTCTCATTATTCCGTTAAACTGAACTTTTTTTTCGGTCTAACGCTCTAACAAAATCGACTGTGTTAAATCTTGATATGCTGTAGTGCAATGCTCCTCTCGCTGCGCGCCTTTCCTGAGAAAACCACTCAGAATTGGCTTAAAACTCTTACATAACCCGTTTAAACATTTTTTCTAGAGCATACGTTGAGAAGTGAACAAGGATCGGTCTTCCGTGTGGGCATGTGAAGGGATCACTACTTTTTCTTAGTGATTCTAATAAGGCAAACATTTCATCTTGGCGAAGGTGGCGGTTAGCTTTGATTGCCGCCTTGCAAGACATTAAGATTGCTGCCTCTTCTCGTAGTTTTGCTAAATCTACTTTACGATGCTTGAGCAAATAATCAATGATCTCACGGATCGTTTCTTCCTCGTGCCCTTTAGGTAACCACGTCGGATGTGCACGGACAATAAATGCTTGCGTACCGAACACTTCAAGAAAGACTCCAACAGCATGTAAGTCTTCAATATGGTCGTTAATTGTCATAAATTCTTGAGCCGTACACTCAAGCGTAATCGGGATGAGCATGTCTTGAACGCTTAGATCAACTTCTGCCACTTTATCGCGGAAAAATTCATACTTCACACGTTCTTGTGCAGCATGCTGATCAATTAAATACATTCCTGTCTCATTTTGAGCAACAATATACGTCCCATGCATTTGCCCAACAGGATAGAGAACTGGAACTCTTTCAGTGGATTGCCCTTGTTCATTTAGAGTAGATTCAATAGGTGCTTGTTCATTTTGAATAAAAGGTTCTTCTTCTCTTTGATCAAACGTTTCTTCTTGTTCTTGATAATCCTTTATTTCTTTCTCTTCTATAATTGTCGTCCATGGGCTTGTTTCTACCTTTTCTGATTGCTTGTTCACATCAGACTGAAATCGTTCTAGTGATCGCATAGACTCCTGAATTTCTTCTTTTACTTGAATTGGCCGGTTGGATTGTACCTCAGTAGATTTTTCAAAGTCTAGTGATACTTGCTCACTTTTATAACTAGAAAAAACAGTACGCTTCTTCGTATCTGCTGCTGGAATCAAGCTTTGTTGTTTAAAGACTTGCTTGATCGAACTTGTAATTAATTGACCAAGTTCTTCTTCCTTACTGAGTCGAACTTCTAACTTAGAAGGGTGGACATTGACATCGATTAACTTTGGATCCATATGAATCGACAATACAACTAATGGGTAACGTCCTATTGGGAGCAACGTATGGTATCCTTCTTGAATGGCCCTTGCTAGTGCATAATTTCGAATGTATCTTCCATTTATGAAGATGGACATATATTGTCTAGATGCTCTTGTTAACTCGGGCATCGCCACAAATCCATTAATCTCATAATCGAGTGATTGACCTTCAATCGCTTGAACCTTCTTCGCAACATTTCTCCCGTATATAGCGGCAATCACTTGACGAGTATCACCATTCCCTGATGTCTTTAACACTTCTTTTCCATGATGGGAATATTCAAATGCTACACGTGGATGAGCTAGGGCTAGACGGTTTATAATATCACTTACGTTCCCAGCTTCTGTATGAACAGTCTTTAAATATTTTAATCTAGCTGGTGTATTATAAAAAAGATTTGTAACAATAATTTCTGTACCTTTTCTACCTTTGGCAGCCTTCTTATGCTTTACGATGCCACCTTCAAGAACAATTTCTGTGCCTGGGGCCTTACCAGTACTCGTTGTAAGACTCACATGTGCAACGGAAGCAATACTTGGCAAAGCCTCTCCTCGAAATCCTAATGTTGCAATTTGAAACAAGTCTCGATCAGTCCGAATTTTGCTTGTTGCATGTCGGTAAAACGCAGTCTCAACATCTTCATGGTTGATTCCATCTCCGTTATCAACAATACGGATCGATGATAATCCACCTTCTACAATTTCAATTACAATGTGTGTGCTGTTTGCATCAAGCGCATTTTCAACTAATTCTTTCACAATCGAAGCAGGGCGTTCAACAACTTCACCTGCTGCTATCTTATTGGACAATGCATCATCTAGCTTTATGATTTTGGTCATCGAACCCCTCCTCTAACTTTTATTTCAATAATCGTTGCAACTCATTAATAAATTGAATCGCTTCAATTGGTGTCATATGCAGTACATCTTTTTTTACAAGCTTTTTCAAGACTTTTTCTTCCTGCCCAGAGGAAACGGTAGGTTGCTCATTCTTTTTTATTTGTGGGCGCTCTTCTTCTATAAATAACGATAATTGTTGTTCCGCTGGTGTTGGTTGAATCAACGATCCTTTTACAGAAGCCGTGTTTTCTTCAAACTGTTTCAATAACGTTTCAGCTCTTTGCGTTACTTGCAAAGGCAATTCTGCTAACTCCGCTACGTAAATTCCATAGCTGCGATCTGCTTGTCCATCAACAACTTTATGCAAAAATACTACGTTTCCATTTTCTTCAACTGCTGAAACATGAACATTCTTCAAATCTTCTAACGATTTATCAAGTTGTGTAAGTTCATGATAATGGGTCGAGAATAGCGTTTTTGCACGAACTGTATCGTGAATGTATTCAATGATTGCTTGTGCAAGTGCCATTCCATCATATGTCGATGTACCTCTTCCAATTTCATCAAGCAAAATCAAGCTATTTTGGGTTGCTTTTGTTAATGCATATTTCGTTTCAAGCATTTCAACCATGAACGTACTTTGCCCGCTTGCGAGATCATCGGCAGCTCCAATTCTTGTAAACACTTGATCAAATATCGGTAATTCAGCAGCTGTTGCTGGCACATAACATCCAATTTGTGCCATAACAGCAAGTAGAGCTAATTGACGCATATACGTACTTTTCCCGGCCATATTTGGTCCGGTGATTAACAGCATTTCACGCCCTTTATTCATTTGAACATCATTTGCTACATACTGACCTTTTTCAATAACCGTTTCCACAACCGGGTGCCTGCCATCAATAATTGCAATTTCTTGCTTCGTTGAAAATGTAGGTTTTACATAATGACGCTGTTCGCTTATGGTAGCAAATCCAGCTAATACATCAATCTCGCTTATCGAATGAGCCAATGCTTGAATCTGTTCTAAATAACATTTTGCTTCTTCGCGTACATTAACAAACAAATCATATTCAAGCTGTTCCATTTTTTCTTCTGCTTCTAATATTAAAGCTTCTTTTTCTTTTAACTCCGGCGTAATATAACGTTCCGCGTTTGTCAGTGTTTGCTTCCGTTCATAGCGTCCTTCAGGCAGCAAATGAAGATTGGCTCTTGTCACTTCAATGTAATAGCCAAACACTTTATTAAATCCAATCTTAAGCGATTTAACGCCTGTTTCAAGCCGTTCTTTTTGCTCAAGCTCAGCAATCCATTGCTTACCATTTTTACTAGCATCTCTATACGTATCTAATTCATCATGAAAACCTGGTCGAATCATCCCACCCTCTGTCACGGAAATCGGCGGGTCCTCGACTAAGCTTCGATGTAACAATTCAATTAATTGATGAACTTGCTGCTCTTGTCCAAACCATCGGTCAACAGATTCTGGTGCCATTTTTTTAATGAGTTCTTTTAACAATGGAACCTTTTCTAATGATCGTTTTAACTGAACTAACTCTCTTGCATTGACACTCCCATAAGCAATTCTACCTGCTAACCGTTCTAAATCATAGACATGTCGTAATTCATCTCGTAATTCTTCTCTCTCAAAATAAGCATGTAAGAAAGACATTACAAGCTCAAGCCTTTCTTCGATTGCTGTTTGATGAATGAGTGGTCGCTCTAACCAATTCTTTACAAGTCTTCCTCCCATCGCTGTAACCGTCTGATCGACAATAGATAGCAATGAGCCTGCTTTCTTCTTTTCTCTAAGGGACTCTGTTAATTCAAGATTCCGCTTCGTGTGGGTGTCCATTTTCATAAAAGAATCTAATTGGTAGACTCTTACTTTTTGCAAATGATTTAGGGAACGTTTTTGCGTACGAACTAAATATTGTAGCAGTCTAGCAAAACTGACAAGCAATTTATCTGATTGTAAGTCCTCGCATAAATGGAGATAATCATCGGTAAGTTCTGACGCGTTTTCATATGAAATTGTCACTGAACGTTTTTCTTGAATTCGTTTAATAATGTTCTCATCAAGATCTGTTGCCACAACAAGTTCTTTCGTTGCAGAACTTGCGATATCATGTATGACATCCTCAAAATCGGCAATAATCGTCGCTGCACACTCTCCTGTAGTTAAATCCGTCCGTGCTAGACCGAATGTTTTGTCTTCAAAATATGTTAATGAGACTAAATAATTGTTTTCCTTCTCTTTAATCACATTACCGTTCATCATCGTGCCAGGGGTAAGAAGCTTTACCACTTCACGTTTGACAACACCTTTTGCTTGCTTAGGGTCCTCGACTTGTTCACACAAGGCAACTTTATATCCTTTTTCAACTAAACGAGACATATATTGTTCAGCAGAATGATAAGGTACTCCACACATTGGTATCCGGTCCTCACCTTGTCCACGTCCAGTTAAGGTAATTTCTAATTCTTGCGCTGCTAATTTCGCATCTTCAAAAAACATTTCATAAAAATCACCAAGACGAAAAAATAAAAAGGCATCTTGGTACTGTGCCTTAATTTCTAAATATTGGTTCATCATCGGGGTATTTTGTGCCATGATTGTCCTCCACCGTACATAATTAATACGGTTTATTATATCATAGGCTCTAGCATTCTCGCATTAGAGAGTCTTTAACTGTTTAGTCTAAATTCAGGCAGTCTATAAGAGCGTATCCAAAAGTGGATGCATTGGCTTCTCTCGCTAAGCGTCCTATGAGAAAACCACTCATAGGACTTTAAACCATGTAGCGGTTCCGCTCATTGCGGTCTGAGGTTGTTCAAAAAGGGCAAAATCATCCCTTTTTGAACAACCTCTATAAAAAAATGGAGCAAGCCTGCTTTTGGCTTGCTCATTCGTCTTATTTATCAAACTCACCGTGTAGAAAATTTGGATCAAGACGCTCATACTCCTCATCACTAACTTCATCTGTGTATTCTGCAGCAGGAAAATCTTCTAATAGGCCATCAGGGTTTACAGCTACCGCAACTTTTGTCTCTCCGATGCATTCAACAATAAATTCACGCTCTACCTGTACATCCACATTAGAACCATTCTCAGAAACCGTTGCTTCAAGGGTGTTAGGTTGCTGAACAGCGCGTGCAATAACATCCATTTCATCTGATAAGACATTCTCATCTTGCATGGAAAGTGGTATTGCATCAGAATAAGTAACAGTTTGTGTTGCAACGTCTGTTTTCGTATTTTTGTTATACGAGAACCAAACGTTGATATCGTAGCTGCCTTGCACCACTACTGAATTGCCCTTCTTCTCTGCTGAGTACTTATGATTGATAATCCAGCAGCCCAAAATGCTAGACGGTCTGTGTGAAGGGCTAATCGTATGAGTTGCTTCAGAAAACTTACGACCTTTTCCACATACCGCTTTTGTAATAATTTCACGATAGTTAAAGTTTTGAGACATGAAACAAAACCCTCCTCTTTCTCATATCATATCGAGTTGTCGGTCGCTCGTATCGGCTCCTCGTGCCTAATTCGCTCCGCCAAATGCTTCACTGTCATCCTATGCAGGGCGAATAACCAATGTGCGAAAAAAGAATGAAAGATGATAGCAAAGCGTTATCTGTACCACGATATGATGAGATGACGAAGTTTAGTACATGAATCGATAAAACTTCTTGTAAATCATTCAAAATATAGAGTCAAGTTTATAGGTTAAGAGGCTTGCTTGAAGTCGCTCTCTCTCTATCATATAAACTTCCACTCCTATAACAAACAGACCTATTCATTTTTTAAAATAGGTCTGTTATGTTTAGAACAAAGCAGTTACTCTTAGTGTTGACATCCACCATCAAAATAAGGGTTTTTTGTCGTTGTTCCTTTTAATAAGTCTCCGTCCATTGACGTAATGATTTCGTCTGTAATCGTTTTGGAAATAGTATTCGAAACCATTTGCAACAGTTCGTTTACTTCTACTTGACTAGACTTAAACTCTTCTACAAGTGGAATGGAATCAATTTCCTGATGTAATGCATCAATTTTCGCTTCCACTTCTTTTAACGCTTCTGACTTCCCGTAGTGTTGAAGATTTACTGCTTCTTTTTGGAACTTTTTAATTTGGGCAATTAACTCTTGCACCCTAAGGTGTTCGTTGAGTTGTTTTTCCGCACGTTTAAAGAAGTCAACTTCTTCTGTTTCCGCCATCATTTTTGCTAGTTCTTTTGCTTTTAAGCGTATATCATCTCTTGTATAAGTTGTTGTCATTATCTATTTACCTCCGCTGTCTCAACCATTTCACCATTAAGTGACCATGTTTTAGCTTCTGTCACTTTTATATAAACAATTTCCCCGATAACTGATTTAGGAGCTCTGAAGTTCACTAATCGATTTGTTCTCGTACGGCCTGCAAGAACGTCTGGATTCTTCTTACTTTCTCCTTCTACAAGGACTTCAACAATTTGATCTTGGTATTCAAGATTTTTCTTTGCTGAAATTTCATTTACAAGAGTATTTAAACGTCCTAGACGTTCACGTTTTACTTCCATTGGGACATTGTCTTTCATTTTTGCAGCTGGTGTTCCTTCACGTGGTGAATAAATATAAGTGAATGCACTATCAAACTCGATCTCACGAATTAGAGAGAGCGTTTCTTCAAATTGTTCCTCTGTTTCATTTGGAAAACCAACAATTATATCCGTTGTAAATGACGCGTTTGGAATTGCCATTTTAATTTTGTGAGCAAGTTCTACATATTGCTCACGCGTATATTTTCTAGCCATCAGTTTCAATATTTCAGAGTTACCGTGTTGAACTGGCAAGTGAATGTGCTCAACTAGATTGCCGCCTTTTGATAACACTTGAATCAAATGATCATCAAAATCACGAGGGTGACTTGTTGTAAAACGAACACGTGGAATATCAATTTTATGGATTTCATCCATTAAATCCCCCAGTCCATACTTCACACCTTCAAGATCTTTCCCATAGGCATTAACATTTTGTCCTAATAGTGTAATCTCCTTATAGCCTTTTCTTGCTAAATCACGTACTTCGGCGATAATATCTTCTGGAAGACGGCTACGCTCTTTTCCACGTGTGTACGGGACGATACAGTACGTACAAAATTTATCACAGCCGTACATGATATTTACCCATGCTAGTGTTTTTCCTTGACGAGCGCGCGGCATATTCTCTACGATATCGCCTTCTTTTGACCATACTTCTACAACCATTTCTTTTCCATATAACGCATTTTTAAGAAGCTCAGGTAAACGATGAATATTATGTGTGCCGAAGATTAAGTCGATATGCTGATGCTTTTGCATGATGCGATTCACGACATTTTCTTCCTGTGACATACAGCCACACACTCCAACAATGAGTTCTGGACGTTCAACTTTTAATGTTTTTAAGTGTCCAATTTCACCGAATACCTTATTTTCTGCATTTTCACGGATGGCACAAGTGTTTAAGAGAATCACATCTGCCTCTGTTGTTTCCTCAGTTGGCTCAAAGCCCATTTCAGCCAACAGACCAGCCATATTTTCTGAATCATGCGTGTTCATTTGACAGCCATACGTACGAATCAAATATTTCTTTCCATTCCCGATACCTTTCATTTCTTCAGGTATTAAGCTATCAGGACGCAAGACTTGTACATCCTCTTTCCCACGGCGTTTTCCTTGCTTGTAGTCCGGTTGGTCGTAGATTGAGATTTCTCGACCTGCAATTCGAATGATCTTTTTATTCTCTTCTTCAGAAATTACTTTTGCATTTGTAAAGTCAAAGTATTTGCTGTAATCCTTTTTTGGTTTATCAGTAGAATCAGTAGATTCTTGTGTATTTCCTAAACGTCCTAGACGTTGATCTTCATTCATTTTTTAAACTCCTTCCATCAAGCTTCTACAAGTAAACAAATAGAAAGCCCACTTTATGTGAGCGAGATTTTTTGCATCGGTTCTTTCATACATTATACGTGGATCTGTCAAGAAACTCAATGAATCTTGTTTGTCTATCTTTTTACAACCCTGCTCTACACTGAAAACAAGCAAAAATCGACGCTCTTTTTAATGTGAGCGTCGATTTCTACTATGCCTGAGTTAGTTAGTACAAAAATGGTAAACATCGACCTTTTTGAACTGGTTTTTATCTGCTTTTTCATCGAAGCACAATGGCTTCTCTCGCTGCGCGTCTACTAGAAGAAACCCACTCCTAGTAGCCTTAGAACCCTGCAGCGGTTCCGCTCATTGTTTCGAGGAGGTTCAAAAAGGTAAAAATCGACCTTTTTGAACCTCCTCTTACATAAATTCTGCCATTAGTTCATTAAATTTTGCTTCATCAAGTTGTAAATCTTGATGTGCTAATGGTTTTTCGTCATACGTTGGAATTAGCTCTTGGTATGATTTTTGCTCTCTGTTTTGATATATAAGACCCGTGACAAGGCCTTTATGTTCCATAAGTGTTTGCATTGCTTTCATTCGATTAGAAGGATCATATTCCTCTACGTCAGAGAGCTTCGTAATATTTTCCTTAAACCAGTCGTACGTGTTGACTTTATTAAACGTCACACATGGACTGAATACGTTAATCAGTGAGAAGCCTTTATGATTAATTCCTTGTTCAATAAGAGATGTTAGTTCTTTTAAATCACTAGAAAAGCTTTGCGCTACAAATGTTGCACCAGCTGTTAGAGACATCTCCATGACATTTAACGCGGATTCAATTGAGCCACCAGGTGTACTCTTTGTTTTAAAGCCTACATCACTTCGAGGTGATGTTTGCCCTTTTGTTAATCCATAAATTTGGTTATCCATTACGATGTACGTTACATCGATGTTTCGACGAATAGCATGAATCGTGTGTCCCATTCCAATCGCAAATCCGTCACCATCACCACCAGAAGCAATTACCGTCAAATCACGGTTTGCCATTTTCACACCTTGTGCGATCGGTAAGGCACGTCCATGCACTCCGTGAAAACCGTATGAATTAATATACCCAGAAATACGACCAGAGCAGCCAATCCCTGAGACGACAGCAAGATCATCTGGTTCTAAACCAACATTTCCAGCAGCACGTTGAATCGCTGCTTGGACTGAGAAATCACCGCAACCAGGGCACCAGTTTGGTTTTACCTTATTACGAAAGTCTTTAAATGTTGCCACTTAATACCAACTCCTTGCTTGCTTGATATAATTCTTTACATGTTTGATGTAATTCCCCTGGTAAGAATGGATTGCCGTCATATTTAAGCACATTCTCAATTTTCACATCGCCTACATTCATTTTAATGATATTTGCCAATTGTGCTGTAGCATTGTTTTCAATCACTACTACTTTTTTTGCTTTGGCAATTTGTTTCTTTACTTCATCTGTAGGGAATGGATGAAGTAAGCGAACATGTGCATGATTGACTTTGACGCCATCAGCTTCAAGTCTTGGCATTGCTTCTTCAATTGTTCCACGAGTAGAATTAACCCCAATTACAAGCAAGTCAGCATCTTCATGCTTGGCATTGACAAAAAGTGGATTCTTGAATTGTGCAGGTAAGTCAGCTACTTTACGCAAACGCTTATCCATTTGGTTAACACGGTTTTCTGGGCTCTCAGACGGCTTTCCTGTTTCATCATGCTCAACACCTGTTACGTGGTGAATTCCATTTTTCATTCCCGGAATCACTCGATTTGATACGCCTGACTCTGTTACTTCATAACGTTTATAGTAAGCTTTATCTTCTCGCTCAACAATTTCTTCGCCTACTTGTAGGGCTCCACGACGAATTTCAATCTTACTGAAATCAAGTGGTTCCACTGTTTGCTTACCTAAAGACAACGCCAAATCTGTTACTATAATGACTGGGCATTGGAACTCTTCAGCTAAGTTAAAGGCTTCCACTGTATCATAAAAAGCTTCTTCTACTGTACTTGGCGCCATCACAATTTTAGGAATATCACCATGGGTGCTATAAATCATCGCCATCAAATCAGATTGCTCTTGTTTTGTTGGGAGACCCGTACTTGGACCACCACGTTGTGTATCCATAATGACGAGTGGTTGTTCCGTCATTCCAGATAACCCAATTGCTTCAGCCATTAATGACAGACCAGGACCCGCAGAAGCTGTAAAAGCACGTACACCTGCATAGTTAGCTCCAATTGCCATTGTACATGCTGCAATTTCATCCTCTGTTTGAATAACCGTTCCACCAAACTGAGGGAGTTTATCAATCATATACTCCATGATTTCTGAAGCTGGAGTAATAGGATACGCCGCCATAAAACGGCTACCTGCAGCTATAGCTCCCATTCCAATCGCATCATTCCCGATCATAAACATTCTTTTTTTACCATCAGCTGGAGTAAGCTGTAAATCAGGCATGTTATCGCCAGCTTCATTACGGAAATAGTCAGCTCCTGCTCGAATTGCTTTCATATTCTTTTCAACAACAGAAGCTCCTTTTTTTAGAAAGAGATCTTCAACTACATCCTGATAAGAATCAGGATCTAATCCAAGGATTGCACTTGACGCTCCTACAGCAACCATGTTTTTCATTAATGAGGTGCCCAGTTCTGTAGCAATTTCTGTAAATGGAACAGCATACAAGCGTACATCGTATCCTTCTGTGACAACAGGATTAAACTTTGCATCAGCAATGACAATTCCATCTTCACGTAATTCATGAATATTGACATCGATCGTTTCTTGGTCAAATGCCACAAGAATATTTAAATCATCAGAAATTGAATTTAAAGGCTTAGTGCTTACACGAATTTTATTATTTGTATGTCCACCTTTAATACGTGATGAAAAATGACGATATCCATATAAATAATAGCCTTGACGATTTAATGCAGAAGCAAAAATTTCACCTGTACTTTCAATTCCTTCTCCTTGCTGACCGCCAACTTTCCATGATAATTGTTCTCTCACGCTCTCCACCCCTTACTTGTCTAGTAAACTTAAACCACGCAATCTATAAATTATTACAATTTTATCACATTTCCGAGTAAATTACTAGACTTACTCGTTTTTAATATTCTTATTTGTCTTAAACGTCATTATAATAGTCCCTTTAACAGGAAAAAGCAAGACTTTTCAATAACTATATAATGTATGATGATAGTCAAATTGAACGAAAGTCCTTCATCATTCATTGTTCGTGCGTTGTGTTCTTTCTTCTCCTATTTAAATCTCTCATACTTTGTTATCGTTCGATTCTTAACAAAAGAAAAAAACCTACTTACATTTTGCAAGTAGGTTCGATGCAGGTGCCTATTATCTAGGCTCAACAATTAACTTCATTGCTGTTCTCTCTTCTCCGTCAATTTTAATATCTGTAAAAGCAGGGATACAAACAAGATCAATTCCGCTTGGGGCAACAAATCCTCTGGCAATCGCAATCGCTTTTATAGACTGGTTAAGCGCTCCTGCTCCAATTGCTTGAATTTCTGCTGCTCCTCGCTCACGAATCACTCCTGCTAGGGCGCCAGCAACAGAATTGGGAGTAGATTTTGCTGAAACTTTTAAGACTTCCATTTCTTGTACCTCCTCTTTATACCAAAAGTGGGCTGTCCATGATTACGATCGTCTTCATGCTACAACAGTGCAATTAGCAGTTCCGCTAATCGTACAAGATGTGAATCTATTTCCATCTTATTTCAGAAAACCTATCCTTATTCCTAAAAGAACAAAAATACTTGACAATTTACGTATAAAACGGATGATCCTCATTAATCTGAATTCGTTTGATTGACTTGGCTAGTCCATTTTTTGGATTAATGTCAATTATAACGCCATTTAATTGTTCTCTTCCCTCTGCTACTTCAAACCTCACAGGTAAATTCGTTAAAAACTTGTGTAATACAGCTTCTTTTTCAACACCAAGTATTCCATCATATGGACCTGTCATTCCTACATCCGTTAAATAAGCCGTTCCTTTAGGTAAAATGCGCTCATCTGAGGTTTGTACATGTGTATGGGTTCCAACCACAGCAGAAACTCGACCATCTAAATACCAACCCATTGCTTGCTTTTCACTTGTAGCCTCTGCATGAAAATCAACAAATATATAGGGAGTTCGACCTTTTATCTCTTCTAAAATCTCATCCATCTTTGCAAAAGGACAATCAATGGCAGGTAAAAACGTACGCCCCATCGCATTAATAACAGCAATTTCAATATCATTGTACTTTACAAGAGTGTAGCCTTTACCTGGTACTCCTGCAGGGTAATTAGCCGGTCTAATCAGAGCTTTGGCCTCATCAACAAATTCAAATATTTCACGATTATCCCATGAATGATTTCCAAGTGTAACAACTTGTGCACCAGCATCTAAAAAACCTTTATAAATCTTTTCTGTAATCCCTTTGCCAGAAGCCGCATTTTCACCATTTATAATCGTAATGGTAGGTTTATATAATTGCTTTAGCTTCATTGTATATTCTTTAATCATTTTTCGTCCCGGTGCTCCTACAACATCACCAATAAATAAAATTCTCATATTGACTCCTTCGTAATGATTGATTGTTTTTGTATTAAAAAAGTGAATAAAGCGTATGTGAAAGGGGAAAGGAATGCTTCCGAGGTTATTCCAAAAAGGAAACCCACCCTTTTGGACTGATTTGCAATGGCTTCGCTCGCTACGCGACCTATGAGAAAATCACTCATCGGCCTCAAAACCTTGTAGCGGCTCTTCTCATTGCGTCGACGTTTTCCAAAAGGGAAACCCACCCTTTTGGAAAAACGTCTATAAAACAAATAAAGTGGCGATAATCGCCACTTTATTTTGCATACTCAACCGCTCGTGTCTCACGAATAACCGTTACACGTATATGCCCTGGATAATCTAATTCTTCTTCAATTCTCTTAGTAATATCCCGAGCAAGCTTATGTGCAAGTGTATCATCAACAACATCTGGTCTAACCATAATACGCACTTCACGTCCAGCCTGTATAGCATAAGTCTTTTCAACGCCTTCAAAAGACTCTGAAATTTCCTCTAGTTTTTCAAGACGACGAATGTATGTTTCTAACGTTTCTCTTCGCGCACCTGGTCTTGCAGCTGAAAGGGCGTCTGCTGCAGCAACAAGTGTCGAAATAATCGAAGTTGATTCTGTATCCCCATGATGAGATGCAATAGCATTAATCACAACTGGATGTTCTTTATATTTCGTTGCAAGTTCTACACCAATTTCAACATGGCTCCCCTCAACCTCATGATCAATTGCTTTCCCAATATCGTGAAGAAGTCCAGCGCGTTTTGCCAACTTTACATCTTCGCCTAATTCAGAAGCCATTAATCCAGCTAAGTGAGCTACTTCCATAGAGTGCTTTAACACATTTTGACCGTAACTTGTTCTAAACTTCAGTCGACCGAGAATTTTAATTAAATCTGGGTGTAACCCATGAATTCCCATCTCAAATGTTGTTTGTTCTCCATACTCTCTAATCGCTTCATCCACTTCGCGACGAGATTTATCGACCATTTCTTCAATTCGAGCAGGATGGATACGACCATCTTGTACAAGTTTCTCTAGGGCTGTACGAGCAATTTCACGACGAATTGGATCAAATCCAGATAGAATAACTGCTTCAGGCGTATCATCAATAATTAAATCGATTCCTGTTAGTGTCTCTAAAGCACGGATGTTACGACCTTCACGACCAATGATTCGTCCTTTCATCTCATCGTTAGGTAAGTTTACAACCGAAACAGTTGTTTCTGCTACGTGATCAGCAGAACAACGTTGTATTGCAAGAGACAATACTTCTTTCGCCTTTTTATCAGCTTCTTCTTTTGCTTGTGCCATCCGTTCCTTAATAAGGAGAGCCGTTTCATGCGCAATCTCTTGTTCGACCTCACTACGAATAGTTTCACGAGCTTCTTCGCGGGAAAATCCAGAAATACGTTCAAGCTCCGCTTGCTGCTTGTTCAAGATTTCCTCCACTTTGCTATCCATCTCTTCAATTTGTCGTTGTTTTTTGGTGAGAGATTCCTCCCTTTTATCCAAAGACACTTCTTTCTTATCTAAGGTTTCACTCTTCCGGTCAAGAATCTCTTCTTTCAGTACCAAACGATTCTCTTGTTTTTGAATCTCATTTCTTCGTTCACGAATCTCACGTTCCGCCTCCATACGAATTTTATGGGCCTCATCCTTCATTTCTAGGACTGCCTCTTTTTTACTCGCTTCAGCATCACGCTTCGCATCTTCAACAATTTGTTTCGCTGCATGTTCCGCACTGGAAATTTTCGCTTCTGCAATGGATTTTCGAACAAGATATCCAACAACTGCACCAATACCTGCAGAGACAACAAGCAAAATGGAGATGATCAATATTTCCATACTCTTTCACCTCCTCTTGCTATCTAATTGTTGGTTTTTCAATTTGTCATACTTTTCTTCATCATTATAAAAAAACAAACGCATATTACATTTGATCGCGGAAAAAAATAAATATGACATAAAACTTCACCGCATTCTACTTAATTTTAAAGCTCGTTCTAGTCAATGTCAAGTGTTGTCAATTTTCGTGACTTCACTTACCCCATCTTTGATTGTAATTTCGTAGGCCAAGTCACCCGACTGCGCAAGGTGATAGTTATGTGTAATCATGATTATTTGTCGATTAAACATCGTACTTAATGATTTCAAGAATTCATATAAATAAAGTACGTAATCTCCTGACACATGCTTCCCTGGTTCATCTAATAGCAAAGGACCAACTCTCTTTGGCTGAACGGTTTCAATTAACGCGACTCGAAGTGCAAGTGTAACAATATCAACGACACCACCACCACGAGAATCTTGCGGCCTCGTTTTCACTTTTACCCCCTCGTATTCGGAAACTACGTAAAATTCTGCAACAGCTTTATTCCCATGCTCTTCAAGTTCAATTTGAAATGAAAACAAAGGTCCAAATACATACTGAAGAGCATTCGTTACTAATGCTTCAATTTGTTGCTTTGCTTGTTCTCTTGCATACTCAGCTGACTGTTGCAAGAGAACTCTAGCCTTTTCATACGTATCAATCGTCTCAAAATAAGAGTCAAGTTCTTTCATTTTTTCAGCCAACTGTTCTTGTAATAGGTTCCGTTTCGCGTCAAGTCTCATCCACTGATTTTGCGCTCTTTTAAAGCGCTCTTCAAGTTGCCTTACTTGAGCTAATCGATTACTCATTTTCAATCAGTTCCTTAGGAATAAGTTCCCACGTCTCCTTTAAGGACAAATCAATTTCACGCTCAAGCCGCTTAATTTCTTGATCTAAATCTTCTGGATGCACTCCAAGTTCCTCTAATTCTACTAAAAGTCTGTTTTTTTGATTTTCTAACTCTTCCAGTTTTGCTTCTGCCCTATATCGCATATCTCTTGCTTTGTCTATTGCCTTTTTGATTTGAGCTAACTGTTGTTCAACTGTCACGATAGTCCCTCCCACTTACTCTTTCGCATGCTTACAAATTTCTTGACCACAAGTTGGACAAGCTCCTTCTGCAAACAACACTTCTTGTAATTGTTGTTCAGCACGGTTTTGTTCCTCCGCTTGTTTCTTCATGTAGCGTTTGCCGTCTTCCAATCTTGATTGAAAATCTAATAAACTTCTTTGAATTAGCTTGATTTGCCTAAATCGTTCTGATGACTTCGCAATCATGTCATGCTTCTTCAATAATCGAGTTTCATCCGGTAATTGCTTACTAACTCTCATAACATGTTCTAATTTACCTTCATTTATTTGAAATTGCTCCTTCAATTGAAGTAACCGTTTCTGTTTCACACGCTGTTCTCTCATTTGATCTATTGTAGCAGCATCCACAAAATCAATAAATTTCGATTTTGATACCTTTTGCTTTTCATCCACTACAGAGTGATCTAAATTCCTTTTTTCAATAACTCTTGATTGCAATATCTTTAGAAGTGATACTTGTTTCCTTATTTGTTCAAACTGGTCATGAGCTCGATTTGTATGCTCAGTTTTTTTTAACCATACGTGGCATATATCGATTGCCCTGTTTAATTCACTTGCTCGTTTTTGTTTTTCAGTAAAAACAACAAAGCGTTCGACCATTGTTTGTAATGTTTCGACCTTGCTCTGCCATTTATCAACATCTTTTACGAGCCGTTTTCGAATTAACGCTTCTACTTCTTCTTGTTTTAATTGTTCCCATTGTCTTTTTTTATTCACTAGTTTATCCCTTTTAACTAGCAAGCTCTTAATCTTCTCGACTCTTTCTTCTGAATCTACCAACCGACTTTTTAGTTCATCTAATTGCGAAAAAGGTTGAAGTTCATCTTGTAACTTTTCAATTACTGCTTGTTCTTGCTTCATTCGTACGTTTAATTGAGAAAGGTCTTTTGTTGTATCTCTTATAGCCATATCTAGAAAGTGTGCTCCACTAATTCTTCCGAGCGTTTTTGCTCGAATCGAGCTTGTTTGTTCTAATAGAAAGGGACCATCTAGTTGTTGAGAAAGATGAATCATTAAATCATTATCTTGATCAATTCTCAAGTTAGACATGCCGTGAGCTTCCATTACTTCATTAGGGACATGAATTCCAAAGCCCTCAAGAACCAGTTCTTCTTTCCCTTTTTTTCGTAACGTATAGCGATTCTTAGAACTTGTCCGCTCGCGAGTAATAATGGTCTCATCTTCAAATGTAATCGTAACTCTGACAAAGTCTGCAGAAACCCGAACGAAATCTGATCCTCTCGGCTGATTATATAAAGCCCAACGAATCCCACGTAAAATTGCGGTCTTACCACTATCTGACTGACCAACAATAACATTTAAGCCATCACTAAATTCAACATATGTATCTAGATGTGATTGGAAATTCTCCAATCGCACTGCTTTGATGTTATTCATGCTCCTCGTCCTTCCATACCTCTTCAATTACTGTCATCCTACGTAATGCTTCTTGCTTCACTTTTTCTTCCACATTTTTCAACGAAGCTATTTCTAATATAATATCGCTCATATTCAATGTATGAAACTGCGCCGATTCCTTCACTTGCTGAACAAAACTATGTAGCTTTTCTTCCTGATGTACTGCTTTTTCTAAAAAGGAACGATCTAAAACTTCTTCTCCTTTTCTAGCACAGTTAATGGACACTTCCCTCAATAAAATATCATTATTACGTATCGTGCCTATCACCACTTTGGGCATCCTAGTGACTTCTGACCAATGATTATTTACACGTGATAGCGCTCCTGGATTGCACATGAATTTCCCATTCCGTTCTTTGATCCCAAAGCCTCCGTGAAAGTGTCCTGTCAAAATGATATCTGCTGTCGTTCCCCAAATATGGTCAATAAGCGTATGTGACACACCTTCAGGTAACGCCTTCTCAACGAGCATACTATGGACAATATGAATTAATACGTCGGCATTCGAACCGTTCGGTGGATAATAATCTAATTTTGGGTCGCGTTGATCTAAATCATAATGGTATGGTTGACCACTAATTTGAACCTTCACTCCAGCTTTCTCAATTAATACCGGTTTTTCCTGGTCTATCACAGTCATGACACCAAAAGAATCCATTAACCCCAGCATCGTTCTTGAGATCGTTTCTGGATTATGTCCAAATGTGTCATGGTTCCCTGCAACAACATAAATTGGCATGTTCGCTTTCATAAAGATTTTCGCAAATTGTCCAACCACATTAGGAGATAAATCTGGTCTATCAAACACATCTCCACCATGCAAAAGGACATCCACATCTTCTTGATTTGCCAATGTAATCACTTCTTCTAATTTCTCTTTTAGTGTATCAACATACACATCTAAGCGATTCTTGGGTGTCGTTCCACGTATATGCGTATCTGTCACGTATAAAAATTTCATCTTACACCTCCTTCAACTGAAAAGAATAAGCACCTCTAGCAAGGTGCTTATTCTAAGTATTTACTTCAAATCAAAAGGAACTTCGTCAATTTCTTCTTCGGTTGCCGCTGCTACTTCAATCTCACCATTTAATCCATGATGATCACGAATCAGTGTTTCGATTTGTTCAGTGATTTTCGAGTTTTCTTTTAAGAACTGCTTCGAATTTTCGCGCCCTTGACCGAGGCGTTCCTCATTAAAGGAATACCAGGCACCACTTTTTTGGACAATATCCAAATCAGATCCAATATCTAAAATCGATCCCTCACGAGATATGCCTTCTCCGTACATGATGTCCACTTCAGCGACCTTAAATGGAGGAGCTACCTTATTTTTCACAACTTTAATCTTCGTTTTGTTCCCAACCATGTCATTACCTTGCTTTAACGTTTCTGCACGACGAACTTCTAATCGAACGGAAGAATAGAATTTAAGTGCACGTCCCCCTGGTGTTACTTCAGGGTTACCAAACATAACCCCTACTTTTTCACGAATTTGGTTAATGAAAATAGCTATTGTCTTCGATTTATTAATTGCTCCTGAAAGCTTACGCAACGCCTGAGACATAAGACGCGCCTGTAAGCCAACATGGCTATCTCCCATGTCACCTTCAATCTCAGCTTTTGGCACAAGGGCTGCAACACTATCAATAACGATCATATCAACCGCACCACTTCTTACAAGAGCTTCAGCAATCTCTAATGCTTGTTCTCCTGTATCTGGTTGTGACAGCAATAGTTCATCAATGTTTACACCTAGGTTTTGCGCATAAACCGGATCAAGGGCATGTTCAGCGTCAATAAATGCCGCTTGTCCCCCTTGACGTTGAACCTCTGCAATCGCATGTAACGTAACAGTTGTCTTACCTGATGATTCTGGTCCATACACTTCAATAACACGTCCCTTTGGGTACCCGCCAACTCCAAGTGCAATATCAAGAGCCAGAGCGCCACTAGAAACCGTTGAGACGCGTTGCTCGGCTTGTTCGCCAAGCTTCATGATCGACCCTTTACCAAATTGTTTTTCGATTTGACGTAGCGCCATATCTAAGGCAGCTTTACGATCACTCATTATGAATCTCTCCTCTATTATCAAAAATAATGTATTGTAAATTTGAAAAAGCGAATCTATGTTTTGTTCTTCTATATCATACCTTGTTTTTTTGCTTTTGCCAATACTTTTACGAACATTTATTCGCTTTCTAGTAGTAGGAAAACATTACATGAGGAAAGGGAAGGAAAAAGAGTCCTATCAAAACGGACTCTTCCTTACGTTGTTTTTAGCATACGGTTTAGATTCAGGTTAGCTACGCGATGGTGTACGGCGTGGTTCGCGTTTTGGACGTGGTTTAGCTGGTTCTAAGTTCACTCTTGCACCACTAATTCTTGAATAACGGAGTGCCTCATACACAAATGGAGCAGCTTCTTCAGGAACTTCCACAAATGTAAAGTTCTCAAAAATGTCGATTTTCCCCACAGCATTTCCAGGAATTCCAACAAGCTCAGAAATGGCATCGACCAACACTTTTGGAGTCATATTTACATTTCTACCTACATTAATAAAGAAACGAACCATCCCTTTTGCACCGCCAGTATCGCCAAAGTTATAGCCGGATTCCTCTGTCGCAGAAGCAGGTGAGAAATTCATTTTTAATAAAGCATTTACAACATCACTTGCTGAAAATTCTGCCAGTACTTCCTCTACAAGAGAAGCAAACAACTCGTCTTCTTTCCCACTAGTTGCAATCGTATCAGAAATCAACTTTTTCCACGACCCTTGTTGCTTGACAACCACTTCCTCAATTGTCGGTACATCTTGAGAAGGAATACTCATTTTAATTTCTTGTTCTATCGAACGCAAGTGTTTCATTTCACGCGGTGTAACAAGTGTTAATGCAAGTCCCTTACGTCCAGCACGACCAGTTCGACCAATTCGGTGAACATAGCTTTCAGGATCCTGAGGTATATCATAATTGATGACATGGGTTACGTTTTCAACATCAATTCCTCGTGCAGCAACATCTGTTGCAATTAAGAACTCAATCGAAGAATCTCGGAATTTCTTCATAACTGCGTCACGTTGCGATTGTGTAAGATCTCCATGCAAGCCATCTGCTAAATACCCTCTAGCTTGAAGTGCTTCTGCGAGCTCTGCCACTCCTTTTTTTGTACGGCAGAACAAAATACCCAGCTCAACATCTTCACTATCAATGATGCGACAAAGTGATTCAATTTTATTACGCTCTAGCACTTTATAATACATCTGATCAATTAATGGCGCTGTCACCTCACCTTTATTAATCGTAACTGTTTTTGGCGCTGTCATATATTTACGCGACAACTTCTTAATAGCTGGTGGCATCGTGGCAGAAAAAAGGAGGGTTTGACGGTCAGTATTTACTTCGCGAAGAATGGATTCAATATCATCTACAAATCCCATATCAAGCATTTCATCTGCCTCGTCAAGAACAACCGTATGAACCTGATCAAGCTTCAATGTGTTTCTACGTAAGTGATCGAGTATACGCCCAGGCGTCCCTATAACTACTTGCACACCTTGCTTTAGAGCACGAATTTGATGACCAATTGATTGCCCACCATAAATAGGCAATGTACGAATTGATTTATGCACAGATATTTTTTGTAATTCACCTGATACTTGAATAGCTAACTCTCTTGTTGGTGTTAAAATAAGTGCTTGTACATGACGGTCTGACGTTACTTTATCTACTACCGGTATTCCAAAGGCAGCAGTCTTTCCTGTACCTGTTTGCGCCTGACCAATTACATCTCCACCTTCTAAAATAACAGGAATGGCTTTTTCTTGAATCGGAGAAGGCTCTTCAAAGCCCATATCTTTAATTGCTCGTTTAATTGAGTTTGAAATCTGAAAATCATTAAAATACGTTGTCATTCTGCTTTATTCCACCTTTTCATTTCGTTCAATAAATAAAAACACCCATATTTAATAGCACGATCCCTAACGGCTTCACGTCTTCCATCTAGGTTCAATCCATAACACAATGGATCTTTGGAAAGACCAGCAATCCCAATATAGATCGTACCAGGTTCTTTGCCTTCTTGTTTACCAGGACCGGCTACACCGGTAAAACTAATGGCAATATCAGTATCATATTGTTTTTTTGCACAGCTTGCCATTTCAAGCGCACATTGCATGCTAATAACCCCATAATTCATTATTACTTCTTTCGACACTCCGAGAACATTCTCCTTCACATCTGTCGCATATGAAACGGTTCCACCTCGAAAAACAGAAGAAACTCCTGAAAAAGAAGTCAGCATGCTTGAGAATTTTCCTCCAGTAAAACTTTCTGCTGTAGCTATCGTACAGCGTTTCTCTTGTAATTGCAAAAAGAGTTGCTCCATAAGTGACGTATCATCATAGCCATATAAATATTGACCGACACGATTTGTAATACGTTCTTCCGTTTCATCTAGCAATCGTTTTTGTTCCGCTTTACTTGCGTGTTTAACTGTGAGCCTTAATGTCACTTCTCCTTCATTAGCTAAAGGAGCAATCGTTGGATTTGTTTGCGATTCTATTATATCCAATAGATCTGTTTCTAACTGAGACTCCCCGATATCAAAAAAACGAAGGACTCTTGATGTAATAGATGTTTGTTCACCCAACAAGTTGGATAACTCAGGTAATAAATGATTTAAAAACATTGGTTTCATTTCTTGTGGTGGTCCAGGTAATAAGACAATCTTTGTACCATTTACAGAAACAATCATTCCAGGTGCCATCCCATAATCATTATCAAGAACATTGCTTCCTTCAATTACAAGTGCCTGTTTACGATTATTATCAGACATTGGTCTGTTGCGCTTTTGAAAATATGACTTAATATTATGTAATGATTTCTCATGATGCACTAATTTTTTCCCAACTAATGATGCAAGCGTTTCTTTTGTTAAGTCATCTTTAGTAGGACCTAAACCACCCGTTATGATGATTAAATCAGACCGAGATATCGCTTGCTTTAGTGACACTGTAAGTCTACTATCATTATCGCCAACTGTTGTTTGATAAAACACATCAATTCCAACTATCGCCAATTCTTGAGAAAGAAACGCTGCATTCGTATTCACAATCTGCCCTAGCAAAAGTTCGGATCCTACAGAGATTAATTCAGCATTCATCGCATCTACCGCCTACTCTACCTATTTTGATTTAAGGAGCACATGTTGATTTTTTTGAAAGTATTCAACTCCTGAAACGATCGTTAAAAATGTTGCAACATAAATCGCAATCATATCAAATGGCAACGATAACGCCTGAAATGGCCAGTTATGTAACATCAAAGCAGAAATTGCAACAATTTGACTCACTGTTTTTAATTTCCCTAATTGACTTGCTGCAATAACATCTCCATCTGCTGCTGCAACTAAACGAATACCCGTTACCGCAAACTCTCGACTTATAATGATAATGGCTATCCATGCAGGCAGAAGCTGTAGTTCAACAAGAGCAATAAGTGCAGCTGTGATTAGCAATTTATCTGCAAGCGGGTCGAGAAATTTCCCTAAGTTTGTAACAAGATTATGTTTTCTAGCATAATAGCCATCTAGCCAATCAGTAGCAGAAGCGATAATAAAAATAATAGCTCCAATGAAATGAGCAAGAGGAATCGCCGTACCTAGAAACTGAATGTCACCAAATGAAAAAGGGACTAATAGAAAGATCATAAATAATGGAATAAGAAAAATTCGAGAGATCGTGATTTTATTTGGTAAATTCAACATAATTCCCTTCCTTCATAACGATGATATCTAATTTACATAGTGAGCTATACAAGGTTAAAACCGCCCTTTGGAACAGTCTCCATAAACATTGTACCACAATTACTGAAAATTGATAAATTCAACCAATTGTCTACTTATAGAGCCTGATATGAGTGGGTTTTTCAATCCGTAAGCGAGTAGCATGCGGAGCCGTTGCACCCACTTTTGAACACGCTCTAATAAGAAAAAAGAGAACTCAACCCTATTCACTACCCAAGATTGAAGGCAGTATGAAAAAGGTTTATGAGTTCTCTCTCTCTTATTCTGAAGGCTCGACAATTGTAATATCAACCTTTTGGTGGGTTCTGTCTAATGGAAACTCGAATTGTTTACCATTAATAAACAAATCAACAAACTCTGATGCACCAAAATTAAAAATAATTTGTTCTTCCGCTTCTATATCTAAAGGTACTTCTTCCCCCTCTGAAGGCGTTCCACTATAAAATGTTTTCCCTTTTGCATTTTTCACATCAATATAGGATCTACCCGTTAATTCAATGCGAACATCTGAGAACTGACCATTTTCCAATTCGAAATAAGACGTATTGCCTTGGCTTTCTATGAAAGTAAGCGTAAATTCAGTTTCGGTTTCTGGTTCAACCTCTTCCTGTTCTTCTTGCTCAATCTCTTCAGGTTCATCTGATTCTAGCTCATCTTCTTTTGTCGCTTCACCTACATCTTCAGAAAAATCTGCTTCGAGATTTTCACTATTATCGGGAGCAACAACGCCATCGTCTTCCATTCCCCCTCCTTGTGCCATTAGCCAAATTCCTACAATAATAATGGCTATAAAAACAACGGCAACTAAAGCTGGTAAAAAGGAACCTTTTTTTCTTCGTTTTTTTGGCGTGGAAGCCGGTTTACTACGTTCAGTTCTTGAAGGCAACGTTACAGCTTCACGTTGTGGATTTGGAAGCTCACTTTTATATTGATCAAATAACGGTTCTGGATCAAGTCCAATTGCCTCAGCATACGTTTTGACAAACGCCCTTGCATAGAAGATTCCCGGTAAAGTATCGAAACGCCCTTCTTCAATGGCTAATAAATACCGCTTTTGAATTTTGGTTGTACGTTGAAGGTCCTCTAGTGAAATCTGCTTTTGTTCACGTGCTTCTTTTAAATGCTGGCCTAATTCTGACAATCTTAACACCTACCTACACCTTTAACTTATATCAAAAGAGGAAAATCCTGATTCTACTACTTCGTATGAAATCTGTTCTCCCTCATCATTTCGTAGTTCAATAATACAATCGAAATCATCTAATTCGTATTCTGTTTCACGAACAAAAATATCTGGATGCTCGACTACTTTAACAGCGGGCAATCTCATAATATCACTGACAAGTGTGCGATGTTTCTCTGTTGAACGCATCGTTGTCACGATTCCATCAATAATAAAAATGTGATCTTCACTCATTTCATCATCGGCCAATTGACTGCGCACCGTTTGTCTTAACAAAGTCGAAGAAATAAATGACCATCTCTTATTTGCACATACACTTGCTGCTACAATTGATTCTGTTTTTCCGACACGAGGCATACCACGAATTCCTACTAAAAAATGACCTTCACGCTTGAACTGTTCCGCCATGAAATCAACAAGTAACCCAAGCTCTGTACGGATAAAACGAAATGTTTTCTTGTCATCAGCATCACGCTCAATGTAGCGCCCGTGCCTGATAGCAAGTCGATCGCGGAGTCTAGGTTCTCTTACTTTTATTACAGAAATGTCTTCAATTGTTTCTAATATAGCTCTAAACCTAGCTACCTGATCATCACTAGAGCTTCGAATTAACATCCCACGTCGCATATTATCAACACCATTTATTGTCACGATGTTAATTGCTAACATCCCAAGTAAAGATGAAATATCACCAAGAAGTCCAGGACGATTATTATGTATTTGATATTCTACATACCATTCTTTTAAAGCCATTTGCCTCACCCTTTTAAACTAATTGAGTTATCTGTTTAGGCTAATCGAGATTCTCTTCCTCCAATGATAATTGATTTTGATTATAAATGAAAGAACTTTGTCGGAAATAATTGTAGGTTGACAAACTAAGAAAAATTATGTGAAAGTTTCTATAAGAGGTAGTATGCTACACAAATGTTTCCACTATGTATAAAGGGCTAGGCGTTTTCGCTCTAATAAGATGAAAAAACGCCGCATTTGCGGCGTTTTCGATCATTGTTTAGCCTTCATTCTCAACAAGCTTAACCATCATATTTGCAATCGCATGTTGCTCTTGCTCATCAGCCACTTTCCATAGCTCAGCTAGGACACGCTCTTGTTCATTTTTTGGGTCGACTTGTTGCGACAAATATTCACCAACTTGATAGGCAACATCAGACACAACACTTTGACTCATTCCTTCATTCTCTGCCTGGTTTAAACGACTACCTAAAAAATCTTTCCATTGTTCCCAATTGTCAAGTACAGACATGTAAGACCCTCCTTGATAATGTACTTCAGTACTATTTTTTTCTTATTCCAACTAGAATATTCATCATTTCTTTTGTTTTTTAGAGTATGTTCAAAAAGGACGGTTTTTCCCTTTTTGAACATACTCTAAGCAATGTGCGGAGCCGCTGCCAAAGGTGTGAGAAGGGTCTCATAACTTACCCTTTTATGAGTTGGTTTCTCATGAAAGGCGCCCAGCGTACAGAGCCATTGCATCCACTTGAACACTTTCTTCTAACAATACCATGCACCATTTACGGATAGAATATGACCATTTATGTAATTTGCTTTATTCGAACTAAGAAAAGCTACCGCATGAGCAATATCACTTGGTTGGCCTAGTGCGTTAGCGGGAATATCAGCTTTTAGCTCTTCCAACGAATCGATCACTTGATTCGTTAGCATATTTGTCTCTATAGCCCCAGGTGCTATCCCGTTAACTTGGATATCACTCGGTGCTAATTCTTTTGCCAACCCTTTTACAAAACTATTCACCCCTCCTTTTGCAGCTGAATAAATCACTTCACAAGAGGCACCGGTCAATCCCCAGATCGACGAAATCATAATAATTTTACCTTGACGCATACGAATCATGTTCGGTAACAAACTTCTTGTGATTTTCATCGGATTCAGTAAATGAATGTTCATCATTTCGCTCAGTTGCTGATTCGTTACATCAGTAAAAAGGTCAATTTGACTCAATCCAGCATTATGAACTATCGTATGCAAATTGACTTCTTTTGGGATTTTCTCAAGCAATTGTTCATCCCCATTATTACTCGATAAATCAGCCTGTACAAGTTCCACTTTTGCCCCTTTCTCTTGACATTCTTGTGCTATACGTTGCACAGCGTCTACATTTTTATAATAATGCAAAAAAAGAGAGCAGCTAGGAGATGCCAGCTCTCTTGCTATCGCTGTACCGATTCCTCCAGATGCTCCAGTAATTAAAATCTGTTTCATTCTATTCTTCAAACCCTTCTGCCTTCACTTGACATACGGTAAAGCGCTCGAATTGAAAATGATCTTTTAATACTTGTTGTAAATGGTCTGCTGTAAGGCTCTCAAGCATTGCAACGACATCAAACAAATTCATATCGTTAAATTCGTACCGCGTAAATTGATTGGCAATATATTCTGGTGAATTTAATGAACGTAAAAACGACCCAATTTTCTTTTTAATAGCTCGGTTCACTTGCTCATCTGTTAATGTAACTTGTTTAAACGCTTCAACCATTTCTTTAATTTTGGCAGCTAACCTATCAGGGTACTTCGTATCTCCGCCTATAATCGTAAATCCGAACCCTTCTTCAGCTGAATGATCGAATGAAAAAGAATCGTCAATTAACCCTTCGTCAAATAAAGTTTGGTAATTCTCAGAACTTTGTCCAAACATTAGGTCAAGTAAGATGTTAAGTGATAATTCACGCTTTAACAAATCATCACCTTGACGCATTGCCCCCGTTTCTTTAAAGCCGACCAAGCATTTTGGTGTTTGAACTGGCATCGTAATAACATGTTTTTCTTTTGCCACTCGCGCAGGCTCATCTTCAAAGAATCGTTTAATCTCTTCAGGCTGAGAAAATTCTTTATTTGCTTGATTTTCTTTCACTTGTTTCATGATTGTTTCTGGATCGACAGGCCCGATAACAAATAAGAGCATGTTACTAGGATGATAAAAAGTCTCGTAGCACGTATAAAGCAAGTCTTTTGTAATATTTGAAATCGATGCAATCGTACCAGCAATATCAATTTTGACTGGATGATGGTGAAACATGTTCTCAATCACACCAAAATATGCTCGCCAGTCAGGGTTATCATCGTACATCGTAATTTCTTGATTAATAATCCCTTTTTCTTTTTCCACACTTTCTTCAGTAAAATATGGATGTTGAACAAAATCAAGTAACGTATTCAGGTTCATTTCTACATTTGTCGTACTCGAGAACAAATACGCTGTACGGGTAAAGCTTGTAAATGCATTTGCAGAAGCACCTTGCTTACTAAAATCTTGGAATACGTCCCCTTCTTCATCTTCAAACATTTTATGTTCAAGAAAGTGAGCAATTCCATCAGGGACGTTAATCGGCTCATCTTTACCAAGTGGGGTAAAGTGCTGATCGATCGAACCATATTTTGTTGTAAAGGTTGCAAATGTTTTATTAAACCCTTCTTTTGGCAAGATATAGACATTTAATCCATTCTCTAACTTTTCATGATAAAGAGTCTCGTCTATTTGTGAGAATTGAACTGGTTTCATTTAATCTCCTCCTTGCCTTTTAAGAAATAAATCGTGTCTAACTGTACTTTCCCGGCCACTCGCACAATATCTTCTTTTGTCACAGCATCAATTTCTTGCAACCATTCATCAATCGAGCGTTTCTTCCCGCTTACGACTTGATGATAAGACAACTCCACGAACCCTCTTGCAACATCAGCTGTTTCTAGAAGTTGATTTTTTAACATAGCCTTCGTTTGTTCCACTTCAGCGTCTGTAAAATCTCCTTGTTTCATCGCTTCAAATTGCTCTTTAATAATTTCAACAGCTCGATCGTATTTGGAGAATTCAATGCCAGACATAACCATCATAATTCCCTTATGACTTTCAAACCTTGACGCTGCATAATAAGCTAAACTTTCTTTTTCTCGAACATTTATGAACAACTTTGAATGGGAAAAGGCTCCATAAAGACCATTACAAACTTGCATCGCAACATAATCTTGATCTGCATATGTTGTGTATGTTCGAAATCCCATATGAAGTTTGCCTTGCTTCACATCTTGTTCCTCATCTACAACATGAATGTCTTTTATCTCTGGGCTGGATGAAGTTTGAAAAGATGACGCTCCAGTTTTAGTTGAAAGCTGCTGGAACTTTTCTCCAACGATCGTTTCTGCTTGTTGTGCATCAATTGCTCCGACCATATATAAATCAAATTGATCAGAACTTAGTATCTCTTGATAATAGTCATAAATAGATTGTGAAGTAATCGCTTCCACTTCTTCTTCTGTCCCAAAAGCGGTAAGCGCAAATGGTTCGTCTTTACACATTTCCTCAGTAACCCGGACATTTGCATATCGCATTTTGTCATCATAGACTGACTGAATTCGTTGTTTCAGTGAACGTTTTTCACTTTCTACGACATTATTACTAAAGGCTCCATTTTCAACATGAGGTTGAAATACAACTTCTGCTAACAACGATATTGCTTGTTCAAATAAAGGCGTTGTATCAGATAGAAAACGCTCATTTGCTACATCTAAACGAATGGTAATAACATGCTCTTCACCTTTTTTTTGAACATCCGTAGCCAGCATCGCCCCATACATATCATCTAATCGCTCGCGTAATTGTTTTCTTGTTGGGCTATTTGCCGTACCATTTTGCAAAATGTGAGGAAGTAAGGCTCGCATGGCTACCGTTTCTTTAGTTAATGGTGCTCTCATCATCAAGATGAGAGAATTGGTTTTGTATTTATCAGTCCTTACCGTATGAACCGTTAACCCTTTCAATTCTTGAATGCGTTCCTCTAATTGAATCAAGTCCATCATCTCCTTTTTACCAATCACGCTTATGTTATGCTTACACTCTTTTTCTTACTACGTGGAATTTAAATTTATCTGCACGAAAATAATTTAATGAATAAAGCAAAGGTTGTTCAGACTGATCATAATGCATTTGCTTCAATAATAAAAGCGAAGAACCCGGTTCACATTCTAAAATTTCAGAAACATGCTCGTGATAACCAATTGGCTCAATATACGTAACAGCGTATGTAATCGTTCTGCCTAGTTCCTCTAAAAAACGAAAAATTGATTTTGTTTCGTGGATGGAATGATTTTTCACTAAATCATTAGGAATCTGGTCCAAACAATAAACAACAGGGGAACCATCGGCCGTTCTTACGCGCTCTATTTCCATGATTTCTGTTAATTCACTTATATCAAATTTCCGTCGATCATCATCTGTCGCTTCTTGAACAGATGATGATAAGAAAATAGTACCTGGATTCATCTTTGCTTTTACAATCATGTCTGTAACACTATACAATTCTTCAATACCTGCGGAAAAAAGTGGTTTTGAATGAACAAACGTACCTACTCCATGCCTACGAACAACAACTCCTTCTTCTTCTAACAGACGCAAAGCTTCACGTAGTGTTGCTCGACTTACACCGAGAATTTTTGAAAGTTCGAATTCTGAAGGTAGTTTCTCACCTTCAACATACACTTTCTTCTCAATATCTTCTTTTAAACGATCTATTACTTGTAAATACAATGGCCTATGGTCTGCTCTTATCACACTCTCCACCCCTTCTACTTTTCCCCTTTTCAAATTAAGACGAAGTCTCATCTTCTCTAGGTTTCTCAATAAGGACTTCTCTAGGTTTACTTCCTTCGTATGGTCCAACAATTCCCCTAACTTCCATCTCATCAATTAATCTTGCTGCTCTTGTATAACCAATTCTAAATCGCCTTTGTAACATAGAAACAGAGGCTGTATTCATATCTGTAACCAATTCAACGGCTGAATCATATAAATCATCATTTACTTTTTCATTAACAACTTGCTCTTCTGAAGGTGCCATATCTTCTTGATACTGGGCTTTTTGTTGAGAAATGACAAAATCGACCACTTCTTCCACTTCACCATCTGATAAAAATGCTCCTTGTAATCTCTTTGGCTTTGTTGCCCCTACTGGCATGTAGAGCATATCCCCACGTCCTAACAGTTTCTCCGCTCCACCTGAATCTAAAATCGTTCTAGAGTCAATTTGCGAAGAAACACCAAATGCAATTCTAGAAGGAATGTTCGCCTTGATAACACCGGTGATAACATCAACTGATGGGCGCTGTGTAGCAATAATCATATGGATACCTGCAGCACGAGCCATCTGTGCAAGTCTTGCTATCGAGTCTTCTACGTCTCCTGATGCAACCATCATTAAATCTGCTAACTCGTCGACTATGACCACAATATATGGCAATGTCGGTTGTTTTGCCTCTTCTGTTTCATTTTGACGCTTTACGAGATCATTATACCCTTCAATGTTCCTCGTTCCGCTATGTGAAAATAAATCATAACGTCTCTCCATTTCTGCTACGACTTTCTTCAACGCTTGAGAGGCTTTTTTCGGTTCGGTTACTACTGGAGTTAACAAATGGGGAATTCCATTGTAAACTGTCAACTCGACCATTTTTGGATCAATCATCATTAATTTCACTTCATGTGGTTTTGCTTTCAGTAAGATACTTGTAATGATTCCGTTAATACACACACTCTTACCGCTACCTGTCGCTCCAGCAACGAGTAAATGCGGCATTTTGTTCAAATGTGCAAGAACTGGTTCTCCCGAAATATCTCGCCCAAGACCGACTGCCAGTACATTTTCCTCAGAATTAGACTCTGGTGAATCTAGTACTTCTCTAAGTGTCACAATCGCCACCTCATGGTTTGGTACCTCAATACCTATTGCTGATTTCCCTGGGATCGGCGCTTCAATTCGAATATCTTTTGCTGCAAGTGCAAGTGCTAGGTCATCAGCTAAGTTTACGATTTTACTTACTTTTACCCCTACACTCGGGTTTACTTCATACTTTGTCACAGCCGGACCTAAATGCACTTTCGATACTCGTGCCTTCACCCCAAAGCTTTCTAATGTTTGTTCAAGTTTTCTCGCATTTGCCGTCAATTGTTTCTTTTCGTTTATTTGACTTGGATTATTTGGTAACTTTAAAATATCAACATCTGGCAACTTATATGATTCATTCGTTTCTTGTGCAGTAACTAAAGGGACTTGAACTTCTTCAGCAACATCTTCCTTTTGTACTGGCTTCATTTGCTCTTGTTTTTTCTTTTCTTCGACTTGAGGTCTGTAGGATTTTTGAGTAAAATCAACGATCTCCGGCTCAATTTCTTCATTCAGCTCTTCCGAAGCTTGAGGGTTACTCGATTGTTGCTTTCCTTGTTCTCGTGCCTTTTTTCTAGCTTGCTGAGCTACTCGCTCTTCTTGTATGCGTTCCTTTGCCTTGTTGCGCACAAGCTTTATTTCGTCTAATAGACTACTTAGCGTATCAATAACAAATAAATAAAATCTTCTAAAGCCTTTTCCTACTAACTCAGATAGCGATTTTCCGGTCATTAAGATAAATCCAATAATAAAAAGAATAAAGCACAAAAAGTATGTACCCATCTCAGCAAATAAGAAATGACTCACTGCAAAAGCAACAGATCCAACCATTCCACCACCTAAGTCAGAAGGAGGTGTTTCACCGCGCATTTCCATCCAGAATAATTTCCACGTGTTTCGGATAACCGATTGATCTTGAAACCCTTCTCTGGCATTCAGCTGATGAAAAAGTCCAACATGACTAAATAACACAAATGAAAGGATCAATACATATACTCCTGAAAGCCTTCTTGTCCAAAGCTTTGGGTTTTGCCGCTTTATCATGATATACAATGAAACGACTAAAAGTCCGATTGCCAGCACGACAAACCACTCGCCAAGGAAAAAACGAAATAGTCGGACAAACGTCTCTCCTACCGAACCTAATCGTGCAAATGTAACGACGGCAATGACTAGTAAGCCGAGACCGATCAATTCATACGTTAGCTGCGATTTCCACTCGGTTTTTCTTTTTTTCTTTCGCCTTGCCATACATTTCACCCTTTACTACTATATCTAACCATTACATTTAAAAAGCAGCCAAAATTGGCTGCTTCGACCATGCTTGGATGAAATTAATTATAGCATAAGACAAACACTCTCTACATAGCTAAAGTTGAGGATTTGCTTGAATGATTGATCCCGGAGCATATTTTCCATCAAGATAACTCATGGCATTTCCACTTATTAAGCGGACAACACGATATTGACTATGATTAATCTGTTCAACGACTAAATGCCCTGCTTCACAAGATATCACTTGCTGTTGCGTATAGTTTTGATCATCTTCTGGAAAAATCATTTCATGTGGCATCATCGTATAGAGAATCATTGAACCATTTCTCCTTCAACATTTTGCTTATTTTGATCAATTAATTCATTTAACTTTTTCAATGATTGTCCAATCCCACCAACTTCATTAATCAATCCATACTCAACTGCATCTGTCCCAACAACATTTGTACCAATATCTCGTGTTAAGTTACCTTTTGATAGCATTAATTCTTTAAACTTCTCTTCAGAGATTGAGGAATTTCTTGTCACAAAACTAATCACACGTTCTTGCATTTTATCAAGGTATTCAAAAGTTTGTGAAACACCTATGACAAGACCAGTTAATCGGACTGGGTGAATCGTCATCGTAGCTGTTTCTGCGATGAATGAATAATTCGCAGCTACAGCAATTGGAACTCCTATAGAGTGCCCTCCTCCTAAAACAAGCGTAACAGAAGGCTTTGACATCGATGCAATCATTTCTGATATCGCAAGGCCTGCTTCTACGTCCCCTCCGACCGTATTAAGGATTAAAAGTAAGCCTTCTATTTTCGGGTTTTGTTCAATTGCAACAAGTTGCGGAATAATATGTTCATATTTCGTCGTTTTGTTTTGTGGCGGGAGTTGCATATGCCCTTCAATTTGGCCTACAACCGTCATGCAATGAATATTTGATTGGTCCATGTCTGGAACGTTTGTTTGACCTAGTTCTTGAATCTTTTCAATGATACCTGAGTTTTTTTGATCTTTTTGTGGTGTGGCAGGTGCTGGTTGCTGTTCAGGGTTCGGGTTTTCCATTGTCATCAACAACTTCCTCCTTTAACATATCTAGATGTAGTATGATCCGGTTGTCCCTTTATCATCCAAAAAAGTTCAGTGATTTGTTTAGGACTACATTTTTAAAAACCGCACACGACCGTGTGCGGTTTTTTCTTAAAAGCTAAGAATTCACAAAAATTCGAATGCCGATTCAAGCAGTGTGAAGGTTTGTTCGAAGTGGTTTTTTGATTACTCGAAGAAGGAAAATCGCTCCACACGTTGCTTTTTAAGACGGATACGCCGTCTATTTTATACTTCCATAATAATTGGTAAGATCATAGGACGTCTTTTTGTTTTTTCAAAAAGGAAACGACTTAATCCTTCTCTTACATTGCTTTTTAAGGAGGACCATTCATTTACATTTTCACTTACGCATTTTTTTAGAATAACACTTACTAATTCATTGGCATCTTCAAGTAGTTTCTCTGATTCGCGTACATAAACAAAACCACGTGAAATAATGTTTGGTCCTGATACAAATGCACCTGTTTTCTTATTGAGCGTGACGACAACAACCAAAATTCCATCTTTTGAAAGTAAGCGGCGATCTCTGAGGACAATATTTCCGACATCTCCTACACCTAATCCGTCAATCAACACGTTACCAGATGGAACCTTACCAGTTTTGCGAGCCTGTCCATTTGTAAACTCAACCACTTCACCTTTATCAACAAGAAAAATATTTTCTGGTGCTGTCCCTGTTTTAATAGCAAGATCACGATGTGCATGTTGCATCCGGAATTCTCCATGAATAGGAACAAAGTATTTTGGCTTCATTAAGTTCAGCATTAGCTTTAATTCTTCTTGGCTACCATGTCCAGAGGCATGTACCTTAGCTTGACCATATACGACTTCTGCACCAATTCGGTGTAATTTATCAATAATCGCTGAAACTGATTTTTCATTACCTGGTATAGCTGAGGCAGCGATAATAACTGTATCTTCTTCTGTAATGGTAATTTGGCGATGTGCTCCTTTTGCCATACGTGTTAGAGCAGACATCGGTTCTCCTTGGCTCCCTGTTGTTAAAATCGCTAGTTGCTCATCACGATATTTGCCAATCTCATCAATTTCAATAAACAACTCTTTTGGGGCTTCAATATACCCTAATCTCGTTGCAATGGTTATGACACGAATCATGCTTTTTCCAACTACAACAAGCTTTCTTTTCGTTCTGATCGAAGCCTCTATTACCTGTTGGATCCGATGAACATTTGAAGCAAACGTCGTGACAATAATACGCCCTTCTGTCTTTCCAAAAACTTCAGATATTCCCTTCCCAACCTCTGTTTCGGACTTTGTAATACCTGGACGTTCTGCATTCGTACTATCTGATAATAAACAAAGAACACCACGTTCTCCTATTGCAGCCATTTTTCCAATGTCTGCTTGTTTGCCATCAACTGGTGTTTGGTCAAATTTAAAATCTCCTGTATGAACGACAGCTCCTTGAGATGTTTCAAAACAAATACCAACTGAATCGGGAATACTATGATTTGTACGGAAAAACGACACTGATGTTGATCCAATTGTAAGACGGGAATTTGCATCAATTAATCTTAATGTGGTATGACGAATGATACCTGCTTCTTTTAACTTTTCTTCTACTAGGCCAAGGGTAAGTTTTGTCCCATAAACAGGGACATTTAATTTTTTTAATACGTAAGATAAACCTCCAATATGATCTTCATGACCATGCGTTAGAAAGATCCCTTGCACTCGCTCGGCATTTTCAACGAGGTATGAAACATCTGGTATAACAATATCAACACCTAGCATATCATCATCTGGGAACATTAAACCAGCATCGACAACAAGGATGTCTTCACCTACTTCAACTACGTACATATTTTTACCTATTTCACCGACTCCACCTAAGGCAAACACACGTACTTTCTCTGTATTTTCTTTTGACAATGGACGTTCCTCCTACTAAAACGAATCTCTGACTGAATTTGTTTTGTTTTATTTATATTTTTCTTAATAACGTTACTACCGTTCGCTCACCCTTGGCGTAGAGATGATAAACTTTCCGCTAAAATAACAGATGATCATAATTGCGATCATATTCGACCCGAACAAATCAATTACACCTAGTATACCTTATCGAGGAATTGAAAAACAAGACTGAACTTCCTATATTGGTAAGGTGAAGCAAAATATATAAAAGTTAGTCATATAGGTAAAATCAAACATTTGTAAATGATTGTGAGCTATATACATCCTGTTTCTGCAAAAAAAGCCAACCCATTAAGATGGATTAGCTTTTTGCTCTAACGTTTGTATAATAATTTGTTGCTGCTCGTAAGAAAGAGGAACAAGTGGGAGACGTACCCCTCCAACATCAATTCCGATAAACTTAAGTGCGTATTTCACACAAGTGGGATTCGGCGCAGCGAACATTGCTTTCATCGTCGGTAATAATGCACGGTGAAGATTCGCTGCATCCATTACTTCTCCACTTTTAAATAAATCAATCATCTTTTTCATCTCATTACCGATCACATGTGAAGCTACCGAAACAACTCCATGTGCTCCAATCGCCACAGCCGGAAGCGTATTGGCGTCATCACCTGTATAAAGCAGAAAATCTTTATCAGTCGCCGTAATAATTGCTGCCATTTGTTCTAAATCACCACTAGCTTCTTTTATCGAGACGATATTTTTCACTTTAGACAGAGCAATAGTCGTGTCAGCCTCAATCTGTACTCCCGTTCTCCCTGGGACGTTGTAAAGCATGACTGGAAGAGGAGTCGCTTCCGCAATCTTTTTAAAATGCTCATACATCCCTTGTTGTGATGGTTTATTGTAATAGGGAGCAACAAGCATTACGCCATCTACACCAATATCTGTCGCTTTTTTTGTTAACTCAATCGAGCTGTGCGTATTGTTACTCCCCGTTCCAGCAATAATCGGAACTTTTTTATCAACATATTCAACACATAACTGAAATAGCTCTAGTTTCTCATTCGTTGTGAGTGTCGGAGACTCTCCTGTAGTTCCAGCTACAACGATTGCATCTGTACCATGAGCTAATAAATAGTCTAGTAACTCCTTTGTGCGGTCTTTATCCACTAAGCCTTCTTGGTTAAAAGGAGTTACCATTGCAGTCAAAATATGGCCAAAGTCCATAACACCCAACTCCTTGTACGGTATTTCTAAGAGGTTCCTTCTTGTTGTTTCCCTACCTGTTCAAGTTGAAACATATGATGGAGTGCATTTACTGCTTTAACCATATCTTGTTCTTTGACTAAAACCCATATCGTTGTATGAGAATCAGCTGATTGAAGTATTTGAATGTTTTGCCCAGATAATGCACTCACAATTTTTGCAGTAACACCGGGAACGCCGCTCATCCCAGCTCCTACCGCTGACACTTTTGCACAATTTCTCATTACTTCTGGCTCATATCCCAATTGATGAAGAACTGCTATTGCTTTATCAGCGACATCCTCCATTACTGTGTAGCAGACTCCTCGAAGATTGATATTTATAAAGTCAACACTGATATGAGCTGTTGCCATTGCTTTAAATACTTTTTCTTGTAAATCGTATTCCCCTTCTTTAGCGAATACTTTGATTTGTGCTACATTGGCTAAGTGCGCAATACCAGTGATAACTCGATCTTTCACTTCTGCCTGTGGTTTGGCGATTTTAGCCGTTACAAGTGTCCCTGCTCCTCCTGAATAAGTAGACCTTATTCGGATAGGAATCTTTGCTTGCATGGCAACCTCGACAGCTCTTGGGTGAATAACTTTGGCACCTTGATAAGCCATATTGCAAATTTCTTCATATGACATAGCATCAAGCGCACGAGCATCTTCCACTATACGCGGATCTGCTGTCATAACACCTTCCACATCTGTAAAAATGTCGACCCACTCAGCTTGAACAGCTGCACCTAATGCAGTTGCTGATGTATCGCTCCCACCTCTTCCAAGTGTCGTAACCTCTCCAGTGAACGTTTGCCCTTGAAAACCGGCGACGACAACGACGTCACCCTTTTCAAGCTGCTTCAATACATCATCGCATTTCATATCAATGATTTTTGCATTAGCAAAATCTTCATTTGTTCGAAATCCAGCTTGCGCACCCGTAAAGGCGATCGAACGAAGCCCTATGCCTTGCAATAGATCTGAAAAAACGACAGACGAAATCACTTCACCACAAGAAACGAGAAGGTCTTGCTCTCGCTTTGGTAGTTGCTTTTGATTAATCAAACCGAGCAATGTGTCGGTTGCATATGGTTCGCCTTTACGTCCCATGGCAGATACAACGACAATGACCTTATAGCCATCTTCAACAGCTTTTTTGACATGGTTTGCTGCCAGCAACCTACTGTTGTCATCTCTTACAGACGTACCACCAAACTTCTGAACAATTATTTTCATATGACACCTTCTTACTTACGATAAGAGATCTAACTTCACAAGACTTTCAGCAATTTGGACTGAATTCCACGCTGCACCTTTGAGTAAGTTATCTGAAACGATCCACATATGGTACCCATTATCACGGTCAAGATCATGACGAATACGTCCAACAAATACATCGTTCTTACCTACACATTCTGACGCAAGTGGGTACACTTGATTTGCTGGATCATCTTGTAATGTAACTCCTGGAGATGATGCGAGAAGCTCTTTGATTTCAGCAACTGTTGCCCCACCTTTTTCTGTTTCAATGTAAACTGATTCCGAGTGCCCCGTTTCTACTGGAAGACGGACACAAGTTGCAGCAACTTCAAGCTCTGCCATTTCCATAATTTTCTTCGTTTCATTAATCATTTTCATTTCTTCAAATGTATAGCCATTGTCTTGGAACAAGTCAATTTGAGGAATCGCATTAAACGCAATTTGATAATGCTTTTTGTCTCCACCTACTGGCAAAATTTCAGGTGTAAATTCATTTCCTTCTAAAATATCTTTTGTTTGTTGCTTCATTTCTTCAATTGCCTCAAGCCCTGCTCCAGATACAGCTTGATAAGTTGAAACAACAACCTTTTTTAAGCCATACTTTTCACGGATAGGCTCTAATGCCACAACCATTTGAATCGTTGAACAATTTGGATTGGCAATAATGCCATTATGATTTCGTAAAGCTTCTTCATTTACTTCTGGAACGACAAGTGGAACAGTTGGATCCATTCTATAAGCACTTGTATTATCAACAACAATCGCCCCACGCTTCACAGCTTCTGGTGCTAATGCCTTTGAAACAGACCCTCCTGCTGAAAATAACGCAATTTGAACACCATCAAAAGCCTCAGGTGTTGCTTCTTCTACTATATATTCATTCCCTTTAAAGGTTAGGACCTTCCCCGCAGAACGTTTTGAAGATAATAGTTTTAAACTAGCAATCGGAAAATCTCTTTCTTCTAATGTTTTAAGCATTTGTTGCCCCACTGCACCTGTTGCGCCTACTACGGCTACATGATAACTTGACATCTTGATAATCTCCCCTCATTTACTTGCATTTTAATAGAGTTTTTTTCACTAAGATGGAATGATTATAGCATATCCCACTTAGTTTGTGTCTTTGTTTCCTCTATTAAACTTTAAGGGAAATATTTCATTTGTGCAACTACGTGAATTGCTTAATCTCTGAATTTTTCAACTAGGACAGGCTGATATTGCTTGCCAGCTAAGGCAGACTCAACTGTATCCACTAATGCTCCCATTCTAGCTACTAACGAGTTAGGTTTTTTGACAGGATCATCTTGACCATATGGAATGAAATATATATTTTTCGTCGCCATCAGTCTCATAATATTAACACCATTCAGACCAAGTGCATCGTTTGTTGAAATACCTAGTACAACTGGGTTTCCACTTCGAAGAGTTGCTTTTGCTCCCATTAGGACTGGTGAATCCGTTAATGCATTTGCCAGTTTACTTGTTGAATTCCCAGTTAACGGTGCAATCACCATACAATCTAATGGTGTTTTCGGACCAAACGGCTCTGCCTTTACAATGGAATCAACAATTGGTTCTGACGTAATTTCTTGAATTCTTCTCAACCAATCTGCACTATCACCAAACTTTGTATCCGTTGTTTGTACTGTATGTGAGACAAATGGTGTTACTTTTGCACCTAAGCTAACTAACTTCTCCATTTCCGGGAGAACCGCATCATACGTACAATGTGATCCTGTTAACCCAAATCCAATGTGCTTTCCTGTTAATGACATGATTCATCCTCCTCCTAATTGGTCGCTTCGTTTGTTAATAACTCCGCCAAAACGTCAGCCAAAATTTGCCCAGCTGTTTTCGGAGCTACTATTCCTGGTAACCCCGGAGCAAGTAGCGCCTTCATTCCCCGTTTTTCTGCATAACGAAAATCAGTTCCACCTGGCTTAGAGGCTAAATCAATAATAAGAGTGTGTAGAGGCATTTCAGCTAAAACATTTGCTGTGATTATAAGAGCTGGTATTGTATTAATGCATAAATCAACATCTCTAAGCTCTTCTTTTATATGTGAGGTGTGAAACGGAGTTAAACCCATTTCCGTTATTCTTGCTAGTTGATAGGATTCATTAGCACCCACTTTCACATCTGCCCCTAGAGCACTAAACGTTCTTGCTACCGACATGCCAACTCTACCTAATCCAAGAACCGCTACTTTTGCACGATGAATCGTAATATCCGTATGTTGAATCGCCATCATGATCGTACCTTCAGCTGTTGGAATTGAATTGTAAATAGCAATATCATCACGTTCCATTAACTTAACTAAAGAACGGTTAGATTTCTCCACACAATCATCAAGGAATTCATTGCTTATACCTGAATAAATCACACAATGCTCAGGTGTTTTACTCAATTGTTCTGTTTTTAACTCGAGTTCCTCATTTGAAAATACAGTATCAATTTTCCCATCAGTGCTCATTCCACTTACTGGGAGTAAAATAGCGTCAACAGTTGACCAATCAATGTCATCCATCGTTTGCTTTGATGCACCAATAAAGCCATCATTCAACTGATCAAACCCTACCATAGAAATTTTGGCATCTAGCGTAGATAGTTTTCTGATGATTTCTAGTTGCCGTGCATCTCCTCCAATAATTGCTACATGTTTGTCTGTTAACATCTGTTTTGTTCTCCTTTCATTCATGCGAATCTGATCATCATCGCAGGCCGCTTAAGAAAGAGAAATTACGCATTAACGAGTAGCAAGAACTCTATCACAAGCGACACAAAATACTCCTCTTCCCGTGAGCAAAGGATGAACAGCAACGATTCACCATAGCATATGTACCAAGTAATCGATAGGTGATTATCATCCCATAATCAAGTAGCCTAGTTCTGCGACCATCCTACTTAGGGAATACTTCAAATTATGAAATTACATGCAAAAAAGCCCTCCTATTAAAGGAGGGCACTAAAAAAAGTAAAAAACGACCTAAAAAAACCTCGAGGAAGCGACAATGGCTCTGTAAGAGAGGACTTCTGAATCGTTAAGTTCTCCTTATTCAAATTGATCAAGATTTATAATAATCATGTCTTCACCAATTTTTTTAACTTGCTCCCAATATACTGTTACTTCCTTATCCTTTTTTCCAAACCCAAACCATTTCATTGTCGGAATAATAAATGCTTCAATTTCCCCTGTTTCTTTATTTACCAATAAATCAGTTTGACCTAAAATTCCTAGCCGTTCTCCTTTTTGATAATCTATAATCTCTTTGCTGCTAATTTCACTAAGTCTCATTAGATTACCTCCTCGTCCTTCATGTAGTAAGCGTATGAGTAGAAGTACAAAAAAAGACCAGCCTTTTAATAAAAGAGCTGGTCTTAAACAAAGCCACTACCATTGACGTGAAAAGCGTCTCCCGCCTTAGGCCTGCTATGAGTGGTTTTTTATTACAAGTTGCTAAGAGAGTCGGAGCCTAACCCTCATAGAAAATTACTGGGATAGCGCTGTCGGAAGCTCACCGGATGAGTTAATCAATGAAACAGAAGGTGCTCCTGTTAGGATCGATGCTGCCAATTGATTAACTTGTGTGATCGTTACTTGATCGATCTCTTCTATGATATCGTCAAGTGATCGGTGCTTTTTAAGTAATAACTCATTTTTGCCGTTACGACTCATTCTGCTATTCGTACTTTCTAAGCTTAACATTAAACTACCTTTTAATTGTTCTTTTCCATTCTTGAGCTCTTTCTCTGTCATACCTACACTCGCTAACGTATAGGCCGTTTCTTGCAATGCTTTTGTTAAACCTTCTAATTGTTGATGAGCCGTAGCAGCATATATCGTTAACATACCACTATCTTGATACGAAGAATGGTAAGAAAAGACTGAATAACATAATCCTCTTTTTTCACGAATTTCTTGAAATAATCTGCTGCTCATGCTCCCTCCCAATAAATTATTTAGCAAAACGAGAGCATATACGTTCTTTTCTCCGATGGCAAGACCTGGATACCCAAGACAAAGATGCGCCTGTTCTGTTTCTTTTTTACGAACGATAGCCTCTGTTAAAAAAGGTGGTTTTTCATTCTGATGTTGATAAGTTGTCGGATCAACTTTAGAGAATGTCTCTTTTAATTGTTCTATCACTTCATCCGTAATATTGCCAGCAATCGAAATGACAACATGATCACCAGTATAAAACCTCGACATATACTCTCGTAACGAATCTCCATTAAAGGTCTCAAGTGTATCGACCGTACCTAGGATTGGATAGGCGAGGGAGTGACCACCATAACTTGCTTCACTCAATAAGTCGTGAACAATATCATCTGGCGTATCATCTACCATTTTAATTTCCTCAAAAACGACATTCTTTTCTTTTTGAAGTTCCGTTTCATCGAAAACAGAATCAAAGAACATATCAGCTAATACTTCAACCGCATATTCTGCATGATCATCAAGTACCTTTGCATAATAACAAGTATACTCTTTTGACGTAAAGGCATTAACTTGGCCACCAATTCGATCAAATGATTCAGCAATTTCAGCCGCTGATCTTGTCTTTGTCCCTTTAAAGAACATATGCTCCAAAAAATGTGAAATCCCGTTTTCTTCTTTCTTTTCAAACCTTGATCCTGTTCCTACCCAAACACCAATTGAAACAGAACGAACAGTTGAAATATTCTCTGCTAAAATACGTACACCATTTTCTAATTCAATTCTCGTTACCACTTTTAGTCCCCCTATTGTCATTAAGGGTTACACCTAACGTAACTCGCTCTTCCGATAAAACTTCAGATACAGTGCCAATTTTATATCCTTTTTCTTGTATTCCCGTAATTAACTTATCAAGCCCTTTTGCAGTTGGTTCTGTCGGATGCATTAAAATCATTGCTCCATTATGAACTTTTGAAAGGACACGATCAACCATTTCCGTTGGATCTGGTTTTCTCCAATCAATTGTATCAACAGACCATAACACTGTCTTCATACCTTGGTTATCGGCATGATCAATTACCGCTTGATTATAACTACCACTTGGAGGCGCAAACCACTTAGGTGTAACATCTATTGTTGCTTCTATGACAGAATTTGTTTTCTTTATTTCTTCGTCTATTCTCCCGGTCGTTAATTTACTCATATCAGGGTGAGAATAGGCATGATTTCCAATTTCGTGTCCTTCTTCATCAAGCATTGTCGCAAGGTTCGGATTGTTCTTGACCCATGAACCATCTAAAAAAAATGTTGTATGTAGTTCATGTTTCTTTAATGTTTTTAACATCTCTGGTAAATATTCATTTCCCCAAGCAACATTCACTAAAAATGTAACAACAGGCTTATGTTCATTCCCTTTATAAATCGGAGTTGGAGGTAAATCATCGAGATGAATATTTGGACTAGTTTGTCTAAAGATAAGTCTATTTTCATCAAACATATCAAGCTTCTTCATCTTATCATAGGAGGCTTCAACGTCAACCTCTAACCCATTATACCCAGGTACAGCTTTCCATACTCTATCAATTCGTGCATCTCTTGCCGGTTCCAAATAGGACTCAGCCCTTGCTACTATTTCTTCGTAAAGGGAGTCCTGTTCTTTTAAAACCATCTGACTGTCACGTTTTAATTCACCTATATAATTTAATGAGAATGGGTTTTGGACAGCACCAATAGATAGGATGACAACGATACAGAACACACTTACGTGAACCACCTTTTTCTTCATTCACCAGTCCCTCCTCTAGTGCGATTGTATGCTGTAGGAGGACAGGTTAGAACGCAAAAGGAGACTAGGTATAATCCCCAGTCTCTTTTTTTTGAACATGCTTTAATTATTTTTGTGCCTGTTGTTGACGTTCTTTCTCTTCTTTTAGGATAACCTTACGTGAGAGGTTTACTCTTCCCTGATTATCTATTTCTGTTACTCGAACAAGAATTTCATCCCCAAGCTTAATTACATCTTCTACTTTTTCAATACGTTCTTCAGCTAATTGCGAAATATGAACTAAGCCATCTTTTCCTTTAAAAAGCTCAACAAACGCACCAAACTTTTCAATTCTTTTCACTTTCCCCAAATACGTTTGTCCAACTTCTACTTCTCGAATAATGTCTTCGATAATAGAGCGGGCTTTTTCGTTCATAGCCATCTCCACCGAAGAAATATAGACTGTACCATCTTGTTCAATATCGATCTTAACGCCTGTTTCTTCAATGATTTTGTTAATCATCTTTCCGCTCGGTCCTATTACATCGCGGATTTTATCAGGGTTAATTTTCATTGTCATAATTTTAGGTGCATACGTAGAAAGCTCTTTACGAGACTGAGCAATTGACGAAAGCATATTATCTAAAATATGCATACGACCACTTTTCGCTTGGTTTAGTGCTTCTTTTAGGATATCACGATTAATACCATCAATTTTAATATCCATTTGTAATGCAGTAACCCCATCACGAGTACCCGCTACTTTAAAGTCCATATCTCCTAGGGCATCTTCCATCCCTTGAATATCAGTTAGAACGGATACGTGTTCCCCTTGTTTTACTAGACCCATTGCAATACCTGCAACGGGTGCTTTAATTGGAACACCTGCATCCATCATTGCTAATGTACTCGCACAAATACTCGCTTGTGAAGTTGACCCATTTGATTCTAACACTTCTGATACAAGACGAATGGTGTACGGGAAATCGTTTTCATTCGGAATCACTGGCTCAAGAGCACGCTCGCCTAGTGCACCGTGACCAATCTCACGACGACCTGGTCCACGAATGGGTCCTGTTTCACCAACACTGAATTGAGGAAAATTATAATGATGCATAAAACGCTTCGATTCTTCAATTCCTAGCCCATCAAGAATTTGTACATCACCTAATGCTCCTAAAGTACAAATGCTTAATGCTTGCGTTTGTCCTCGTGTAAACAGACCTGACCCATGTGTACGTGGGAGAAGATCTACTTGTGAAGCTAGTGGACGAATTTCATCAACTTTCCGTCCATCTGGGCGAATTTTATCGACTGTAATGAGACGTCGAACTTCTTCTTTCACAATTTTATGTAAAACTTCTTTAACGTCACCTAAATTAACATCTTCTCGTTCTTCAAACGCAACGACTGTTTTATTTTTTACAGCATCAATTGCTTCAGCACGAGCATGCTTTTCTTGTACTTGTACAGCTTCTGTTAATTCCGCCTCAGCCAACTTACGAACTTCTTGCTCAAGGTCTAGGTCAACTTGCTTTAACTTAACTTCTGATTTTTCTTTTCCTACAGCTGTTGCTATCTCTTCTTGGAAGGAAATAAGCTTTTTAATTTCATCATGACCATACATGATTGCTTCTAACATAACTTCTTCCGTGACTTCTTCAGCTCCAGCTTCAACCATGTTAATAGCATCTTTTGTACCTGCCACAACAAGATCAATATCACTTTGTTCAAGCTGCTCCGTTGTTGGGTTAATAATAAATTTCCCGTCCAAACGACCAACCGTAACCCCTGCTATTGGTCCGTCAAATGGAATATCTGAAACACAAAGCGCAAGAGATGATCCTAACATTGCTGCCATCTCAGAAGAAGCATTTTGGTCAGAGCTCATAACAATACTTATGACTTGAACTTCATTACGAAATCCATCTGGAAATAAAGGACGGATCGGACGATCAATTAAACGACTCGTTAAAATTGCGCGTTCGCTCGGACGTCCTTCACGTTTAATAAATCCACCAGGGATCTTACCAGCAGCATAAAGTCGTTCCTCATAATTAACCGTTAGTGGAAAGAAATTTAAATCTTTTGGTTCTTTCGAAGCAGTAGCTGTTGATAGTACAGCCGTATCACCATACCTAACAAGCACTGCGCCGTTTGCTTGTTTTGCTAATTGACCTGTTTCAACAGTCAACTCTCTTCCAGCCCATTCCATTTTATATACATGTTTTGTTTCTTCCATTACGCGTACTCCTCTCGTACACCAGTATTCATTCATCTTACTTTATTATTACCAAACTCATTGAAAACTAAAAGAATATCTAAAGGTTGGTTAATTTTAGTCATTTTACCAATGTTATTAGATCAAGAAAAAAGCGGGACATTATCCCGCTTTCATCACGATTATCGGCGTAAGCCAAGCTTGTCAACTAGGTTACGGTAACGTGTAACATCCTTGTTACGTAAGTATGTTAACAAGTTACGACGTTGACCTACCATTTTAAGAAGACCACGACGTGAATGGTGATCTTTCTTATGAGTACGTAAATGCTCATTTAATGTGTTGATTTGCTCTGTAAGGATAGCAACTTGAACCTCTGGAGAACCAGTGTCAGTGTCATGCGTTTTGAAATCAGTGATTAACTGATTTTTGCGCTCTTGTGTTAAAGCCATCCTATTCACCTCCCTTTATATTATCTCCTATTCCCTAGCAAACGTCGGTGACTCGATCTGCCAAGAAACGGATTCGTACTTGCAGTACAAACAATACTATACCTTTTTTTATACAAAAATGCAAGTTTTCCTTCTAGAGGTTGATCGAAAGGGACGGTTTCCACGGCTACTGAAAAAGGTCGGTTTTCGAGGGCACTGAAAAAGGTTGCTTTTTACCTTTTTCAGTGCCCTTTAAGCAATGCGCGTAGCCGTTGCCTTGTTTTAAGCCCGATATGAGTGGGTTTCTCATAGCAGGCGCGCAACGTGCGGAGCCATTGCCGCTTCCTCGATGGACTTTTTCAGTGGCCTCCGGTTTTCACCTTTTTAGTAGCGTCTAAGCAATAGAGCCGCTGTAAGGTTCGAAGCCATTGCACCAGCCACTCATTTTTATAAGGTTCAAAAAAAGTCTATTTTTCCCACGTGCCTTATTTAACAGACTTAGAAGTCAAAAAAGTTATAGCTTCCTCTTTATCAAGAGTAATTTGTTTTATAAGGTCATCTACACTAGAAAATTTTTGTTCTGATCTAATACGCCAATACCAATACACTTCAACTTCTAATCCATAGATATCTTGATTAAAATGAAAGAGATGTACTTCAATTGAAGGCGCTGTTTCCAATTCATCATGAAAAGTCGGCTTATAACCTACATTGCAAACCCCATCATATTGTTCGTTGTTAATAGTCAATTTCACAGCGTACACACCAGTTCTAGGAATAATGTAGCGTTCAATTGGCTTTACATTAGCTGTCGGGAACCCTATTGTCCTACCACGCTTTTCTCCATCTATAACGATTCCCTTCAAGGAATATGTTTCTCCTAAAAGCTCCGATACATGAAGAACATCTCCTACTTCAAGAAGCTGACGGATTTTAGATGAACTAACTTTTTCGTTGTTCTCCTCATACTTTTCAACAATGGTTGAATCTAGTCGATTACGCGCATGAAAAGGTAGAGTCTCCATCGTTCCTTTTCCTAACGAACCATATGTAAAATCGAAGCCTGCAACTGCATGTACAACATGTAATCCAATTAGATAGTCGTCAACAAATTGTTGCGGGGTTAAACTAGCAAATGACGGTGTAAACTTAACGACATAAAGCGTATCAACGCCTAGTCTTTCAATTTTTGTTATCTTATCAGACAATGGGGTTATGTAATTCATTTTTGTTTTCCTCAACACTTCCTTTGGATGAGGATGAAAGGTCATAACTGATGTTGATGCTCCAATTGAAGCGGCAATTTCTTTCGCCTTTTTTATAACTGTTTGATGGCCAATGTGAACTCCATCAAAGTAGCCTAATGCCATAACAGTTCGATTGCGATTTAACGTTCTTCCATCTATAGGATGTTTCAAATAAATGGTATCCATTTAAGAATCCCCTTTTCACTCCCAAATTCTTAAGATGACTCTCCTCCAGTCCAGAACATTTTCTCTGGTTTGACGAAGCCCTCCTTAGTTGGATGGCGCTTATAAACGGCTAAGCACTCTCCCTTTTCATTATAAACGGTAAATCTCATTTGTTCTAACCCTTTCTTTACAGGCAAGACTGAACCATTCTTAATCTGCTGTTCCGTTTCTGGATCTATTATACATTTCGGTAAATAATCAACAGCCGTTTCAAAAGGAATTAATTGTGTATATAACGTATTTTCTTCCTTAAATTCTTCTAATTGTTCAAACGTTTTGCTGTCTTCTAACGTATAGGGACCTGATGAAGTTCGAACTAAATCAGACATATGTGCTGGATATCCAAGTTTTTGTCCTATATCAACCGCTAGTGTTCGAACGTATGTCCCTTTACTACAATAAACTCGGAATCTAAACGTCGCTGCCTCCTCCTGAAAAGAGAGATCTGAAAGAAGTTCAAGTGAATGGATTGTAACGTTCCTTTCTGGCCGTTCAACTTCTTTTCCAGCGCGAGCATATTCATATAACTTTTTGCCATTAACTTTCACAGCAGAATACATTGGTGGTATTTGAACAATATCACCTATAAAAGAATTAAGGACCTTTTCTATTTCCTCTTTTGTCCACCTTCTTGTTACTGGTTTCGATTCAACAACTTCTCCACTTTTATCTTCTGTTGTTGTCGAGATTCCGATAGTCACTTCCCCTTCATATTCTTTTGAGTAACCAGACATGTATTCTACGACTTTCGTTGCTTTGCCAATACAAATTGGCAACACTCCATTTACGTCTGGATCTAACGTACCTGTATGACCTACTTTTTTCGTTTGGTAAAGACGTCTCACCTTCATCACACAATCATGTGAGGTCATTCCTCTTGGTTTATGTAAAATTAAAATTCCGTTTGGTTTCATTATTTCCTCCAAATTAGATGAAACTTGATTTTGTATTGGTTTAGGTTTGAGTTTGCAATGGTTCCACTCATTGCTACTAAGGCAATCAAAAAGGATAGAAGAGCATTTGCCCTTCTATCCTCTTATGATTACCGTTCATTTTTATTTAAATCTGAAAGAAGAGTTTCTATACGATTTCCGTACTCGATCGACTCGTCGAATTCAAAGACAATCTCCGGTGTTTTACGAAGGCGGATTCGTTTCCCAATTTCAGAGCGAATAAATCCTCTTGCTTTCGATAATGCTTGAAGAGTTGCTTCCTTTTGTTCGTCACTGCCAAGAACCGTTATGAATACTTTTGCTTGCTGAAGGTCTCCCGTAACGTCTACTCCAGTTACTGTCACAAAGCTAACACGAGGGTCCTTAAGTTCACGCATAATAATATCACTTAGTTCTTTCTTCATCTGTTCACCAACACGGTGTGCACGAACATTACTCATATCTTTCACCTCTGTTCTCTACATTAGAGCCATTCATAATCCGTAATCGTTCTTTCTGCGTCAGGCTCCCCATCAATTAATGCAAGAGCTTTTTGTAATTCACGTTCACAAACGGCACGGTCATTTGAAACAGTTACCATCGTTAATTCAGCACGTTGCCAAACATCATGATGATCCGTTTCTGCAACAGAAAGGTTAAAACGCTGCTTCACTCTTGTTTGAATACTTTTTAAAACAGAGCGCTTTTCTTTCAGTGATTGAGCATCATAAATGAGAAGCTCGAGGCGTACGAACCCTATAATCATTTACGCTCGATTTCTTCCATTACATACGCTTCAATAACGTCGCCTTCTTTAATATCATTATATTTCTCAAGAGTAATACCACACTCGTATCCTGCAGCAACTTCTTTAGCGTCGTCTTTAAAACGTTTCAACGCATTGATTGATCCCTCATAGACAACAATCCCATCACGGATCAGGCGTACTGTCGAATCTCTTGTTACTTTTCCTTCTGTTACATAAGCACCCGCAATCGTACCAACTTTTGATACTTTGAAAGTTGTACGAACTTCAACTTGACCAATGACTTTTTCTTCAAATTCTGGATCAAGCATCCCTTTCATTGCTGCTTCAATTTCATCAATTGCATTATAAATAACACGGTGAAGACGAATATCAACTTTCTCAGCCTCTGCCGTACGTTTTGCATTCACGTCAGGACGAACATTAAATCCAATCACAATCCCATTAGAAGCTGATGCCAGCATTACATCATACTCTGTAATTGCCCCAACACCTGCATGAATGATATTTACTTTTACACCTTCAACATCAATTTTTTCTAATGAACCACGCATTGCTTCAACAGAACCTTGAACATCCGCTTTAATGATAATATTGATGTCTTTGACTTCCCCTTGCTGAATTTGATTAAATAGATCATCTAAGCTAACTTTCGAGTTTTCTGAAAGATTCTCTTCACGTTGACGAGACATACGTGCCTCACCAATTTGACGAGCCTTCTTCTCATCTGCAAACGCTTGGAATTGATCTCCTGCCAGTGGAACTTCATTAAGTCCAGTCACTTCAACTGGAGTAGATGGGCCAACTTCTTTTACGCGACGGCCAAGATCATTTACCATTGCGCGAACACGTCCAAAGGAAGAACCAACTACAATTGGGTCACCGACTTTTAACTGACCGCTTTGTACAAGAAGAGTAGCAACAGCTCCACGACCTTTATCTAGCTCAGCCTCAATTACAGTACCTTTTGCTAATTTGTTTGGATTGGCTTTTAATTCTTCCACTTCTGAGACTAGAAGAATCATCTCAATTAATTCATCAATACCTGTTCCTGCAAGAGCTGATACATTTACAAAAATCGTATCGCCTCCCCATGCTTCAGGAACAAGTTCAAACTCAGTTAACTCTTGCATAACACGATCTGGATTCGCTGCTTCTTTATCCATTTTATTCACAGCTACGATGATTGGTACACCCGCTGCTTTGGCATGGCTGATTGCTTCTTTTGTTTGTGGCATAACACCATCATCTGCAGCAACAACAAGGATTGTAATATCTGTTACTTGAGCACCACGTGCACGCATTGTTGTAAATGCTGCGTGACCTGGCGTATCAAGGAAGGTAATTTTTTTACCGTTAGACTCGATTTGATAAGCACCAATGTGTTGTGTAATACCCCCTGCTTCTCCCGCAGTTACTTTTGTGTGACGAATGGAGTCAAGTAGGGTTGTTTTCCCATGGTCAACGTGCCCCATAATTGTGACAACAGGTGGTCTCTCTTGTAAGTCTTCCTCTGAATCGTCATCAACATAACTTTCGAAGTCCATTTCATCAATAACAATTTCTTCCTCGACCTCAACACCAAAATCACCAGCTATTAATTCGATTGAATCTTTGTCTAATTCTTGGTTAATTGTCGCCATAACACCTAGGCCCATCAGTTTCTTAATGATTTCTGAAGGTTCCTTATGTAACTTCTTAGCAATTTCACCAACGGTTAGAGACCCAACAAACGTAATTTTATCTGGCAATGGCTTTGGTTTCGGTGGTTCTTGACGTTGTTGCTGCTGTACACCGCCTCCACGCTTGTTCGGCCCTTTATTCCCACGGTTTTGTGGACCTTGCATTTTATTTTTTGGAGGTCTTGCTTGATTGCGTTTCGCATCATTCTTTTGTTGCTTAGGTGGACGATTGTCCGTTTTCTCTTTACTCTTCGTAGCTGTAGCTGTACTCTGAGATGAATTAGTCTGCTTTCCTGTTAAAGACTCCATCATCTTTTCATCGATTACAGACATATGATTCGTTACTGTAAATCCTGATTCTTTCAATTGATCAATGATCACTTTACTTGCTACGTCTTTCTCTTTTGCATATTCATATATTCTCATTTTTTTCATGTATTTACCTCCAGAATCATTGGTCGATTAATGCGGTCATTTTCTTCGCAAATCCATCATCCATTACACCAATGACGACTCTCTCCGCTTTCCCGATAGCTTGCCCAAGCGTTGCTCGATCTGACGTTATTCGTATCGGTATGTTGTAATGGCCGCATTTGTCCAATACTTTTTTCTTTGTTTGTTCTGCAGCATCAGAAGAGAGAATGACTAATCGAACCGATTTTCTTCTGACTTCTTTCAAAACGAGCTCTTCCCCTGTGACAAGTTTTCTTGCTCGTGCTGCTAATCCTAGTAACGACAGCCACCCTCTAGTCATTTTCGACTCCGTTTGCTTGCTTCACGTAATTCATCATAAATAGTAGCATCAACTTTTGTTTGCAAATGCCTTGATAAAACATCTCTTTTCTTTGCTAATTCAAAGATTTCATCATCATTAGTCATGTAGGCTCCTCGCCCATTCTTCTTTCCAGTTATATCAATTGAAACAATCCCCTCTGGAGAGCGAACGATACGAACCAATTCTTGCTTTGGCTTCATTTCATTTGTTACAATGCATTTTCGAAGAGGAACTTTTCGTTGTTTCAATGGCCCCATCTCCTTTTATTCTTGATCGTTAAAGTCTGGAATAAAGACGTCTTCTTCATTTGATACAGGTCGAAGCTCTTCTTCATCACTAAGTAGTCCAAGCTCTCTTGCATCTGATTCGCTCTTAATATCAATTTTCCAGCCTGTTAGCTTAGCCGCTAACCTTGCATTTTGCCCACGCTTGCCGATAGCAAGTGAAAGTTGGTAATCTGGAACAATAACTTGAGTTGTTTTTTCTTCTTCATTCACATTTACTTTTAATACTTTAGACGGGCTTAATGCATTGGCTACATATTCCACAGGATCTTCTGACCAACGAACGATGTCAATCTTTTCACCCTTTAACTCATTTACAATTGTTTGAACTCGCTGTCCTCTAGGACCCACACACGCACCTACTGGATCCACTTCTGGATTATCAACATGTACAGCTATTTTCGAACGATCTCCTGCTTCACGAGATACCGATTTAATTTCAACTGTACCGTCATAAATTTCTGGAACTTCTAGCTCAAACAGACGTTTCAAGAGGCCAGGATGTGTACGAGAAATTAAAATTTGCGGACCTTTAGTCGTTTTCTCAACCTTCGTGATAAATGCTTTGATTCGATCATTATGTTTGTAACTTTCATTTGGCATTTGCTCACTTAGCGGCAAAAGTGCTTCAACTTTTCCAAGGTCAACATAAATGAAACGATGATCTTGTCGTTGAACAATTCCTGTCATAATATCCTCTTCACGATCTATAAAATCAGAATAAATAATTCCACGCTCAGCTTCACGTACTCGTTGCGTCACCACTTGCTTTGCCGTTTGTGCGGCAATTCGGCCAAAATCTTTCGGTGTAACTTCAATTTCAACAACATCATCAACTTCATAGCTTGGATTTATCTTTTGTGCCTCATCTAATGAAATTTCAAGACGCGTATCAAAAACCTCTTCAACTACTACTTTTCTTGCAAAAACTCGAATACTACCGTTGTCTCTGTTTACATCAACACGTACATTTTGGACTTGATTAAAATTACGTTTGTAACCAGATATAAGGGCAGCTTCAATTGCCTCAATGATAACATCTTTTTTGATTCCTTTTTCTCTTTCTAATGTTGCCAACGCATCCATAAATTCACTATTCATGGACTATACTTCCCCCTTTCAATCGTCAAAACGAGCATACTTTTCTCCCTAACAATAATTTTTAGAAGATAATAGCTAGCCTTGCATTTGCTACTTTATTATATGGTATAGTGTAAACCTTTTTACGCGTTTTTACTTTCACTTCGATTTCTAAGCTTTCACCATCAAAGTGAATCAACTTTCCTTCAAATGCCTTTTCCCCTTCAATGGGCTCATACGTTGACACGTAGACATTTTTCCCGATCGACTTTGTCAGATCTTTTTCTTTTTTTAGTGGGCGCTCTGCCCCTGGTGAAGAAACTTCAAGAAAATAAGCTTGCGGAATAGGATCAAGTTCATCAAGTTTCTCACTTACTTTTTCACTCACTTGTCCACAATCTTCCAAGTCTACACCTTTATCTGAGTCTATAAAAATACGTAGGAACCAATTCGGACCCTCTTTTTTAAACTCGACATCAACAAGCTCTAGATTCAAATCATCTAATATAGGCGTTACTAATTCGCTTGTTAATTCAGTAACTTTCTTACTCATCTGTACCCTCCTCGCTGTTCTACTATTTCATGTATAATAGCTAACCGAATGATCGTTACTTTCTTTGTCTTCAGTTACGTCGCTTTTTTTATGAGAATAAAGTAGAGCGAACAACGAAAGAGTGGGTTTCCCCACTCTTTTTGCGTAACGTATTCTAAGTATTACCATTTAACAGAATACCATACTCTGCTATGCATTGCAACAGAACGGTGGCTTGACTAGAACAGAGAAAGTTGATTAGAATCAGGCATTCCCGCTAAGCAACCATGTTCATCTAAATGCTCTAGAACCGTTTTTGTTAACTTACTCCTCTGTTGCAAATCTTCTTTTGAGAGGAACTCACGATCTCCTCTCGCTTTTACGATGTTGAGTGCTGCATTCGTTCCAACACCTGTCATAGAATTAAAAGGTGGTAACAGTGTCTGATCTTCCACAATAAACTCAGTGGCACTTGAACGATACAAATCAACTTTTTGGAACGAAAATCCTCTCTCACACATTTCAAGAGCTAGCTCAAGAACAGTTAAAACAGACTTCTCTTTCGGAGATGCATCTAACCCTTTAGCATTAATTTCTTGCACTTTTGCTTTAATTGCCTCCGACCCCTTAATCATTGTATCTAAGTCGAAATCATCTGCACGAACAGTAAAGTATGATGCATAATAAATAATTGGATGATGAACTTTAAAGTAAGCAATGCGGACCGCCATTAATACATAGGCTGCAGCATGCGCTTTCGGGAACATGTATTTAATTTTAAGACATGAACCAATGTACCAATCTGGGACATCATGCTTCTTCATTTCATCAATCCACTCTGGTTGAAGTCCTTTTCCTTTTCGGACAAATTCCATGATTTTAAAAGCCAGGGAAGGATCAAGCCCTTTATAAATTAGATAGACCATAATGTCATCACGACAACCGATCACATCCTTCAGTTCACATGTACCATTGTAAATTAGTTCGTTCGCATTGTTCAGCCAAACATCGGTACCGTGAGAAAGCCCCGAAATCTGAACGAGCTCAGAGAACGTGCTCGGTTTCGTTTCTTCAAGCATTTGACGCACAAACCTAGTGCCAAACTCTGGAATTCCGAGTGTCCCTGTTTTACACATAATTTGCTCTTCGGTTACACCTAACACTTCAGGACCACTAAAGATCTTCATGACTTCAGGATCATCTGTCGGAATGGTTTTCGGATCAATTCCGCTTAAATCTTGCAGCATCCGAATGACTGTTGGATCATCGTGGCCAAGAATATCAAGTTTGAGCAAGTTATCATGAATCGAATGGAAATCAAAATGAGTCGTCTTCCATTCAGAATTCTTATCATCAGCTGGGAACTGAATTGGACAGAAATCATGGATGTCCATATAATCTGGGACAACAATAATTCCACCAGGATGTTGTCCCGATGTCCGTTTTACTCCTGTACAGCCAGAAACAAGTCGATCAATCTCCGCACCTCTCATATGAAGGTCATGATCTCCTTGATAGCCTTTTACATATCCATAAGCTGTTTTTTCTGCAACCGTACCTATCGTTCCCGCACGATACACATATTTCTCACCAAACAATTCCTTCGTATAATGATGGGCCCTTGGTTGATACTCCCCTGAGAAGTTCAAATCAATATCTGGAACTTTATCCCCTTTAAATCCTAAAAATGTTTCAAAAGGGATATCTTGTCCATCTTTCACATAAGGTGTTCCACATTCTGTACAGTCCTTATCCGGTAAATCATAGCCTGAACCGACAGAACCGTCGTCAAAAAAATGAGAATGATGGCAACTAGGACAGACGTAATGAGGAGGAAGTGGGTTTACTTCTGTGATTTCGGTCATCGTGGCCACAAACGAAGATCCTACAGATCCACGAGACCCAACTAAATAGCCGTCAATCAAGGATTTCTTAACGAGTTTATGTGAGATTAAATAAATAACCGCAAACCCGTGTCCGATAATACTCTTTAGTTCTTTCTCAATTCGTGCCTCAACAACCTCCGGTAAGTCATCCCCATAAATGCTTCTTGCCATGTTGTAGCTCATTTCTCTTATCTCATCATCCGCACCTTCAATTTTAGGTGTGTACAAGTCATCAGGAATCGGATGAATTTCCTCAATCATGTTTGCCACTTTTTGTGTATTTGTTACAACGACTTCTTTTGCCTTTTCTTCACCTAGAAAAGAGAATGCATTAAGCATTTCATCAGTTGTACGGAAATGGACTTCAGGTAATGTTTGTTTGTTTAATGGATTCGCCCCACCTTGGGAAGCAATTAAAATTTTTCGATAAATATAGTCTTCTTTTTGTAAATAATGAGCATTACCAGTTGCGACAACTGGCTTTTCTAACTTTTCTCCTAGACGAACGATATTGGCTACAATTTCTTGCAATGCTTTTTCACTTTTCACTAACTCTCTTTCAATCAAATGTTGATACGTTACGAGTGGCTGAATTTCAATATAGTCATAGAACTTAGCAATTTCTTCCACCTCATCCGCTGACTTTTGCATCATTCCTTCAAAAACCTCACCTTTATCACAGGCTGATCCAATTAATAAGCCGTTCCGATGTTTTTGGAGTTGCGATCTAGGAATACGTGGTGTTCGAAAGAAATAATCAACATGCGCCATTGACACAAGCTGATACAAATTTTTTAACCCTTCCTGTGTTTGAGCTAAAATCGTACAATGTGCTGGCCGTTGGCGATGAAAATTCCCTTGTCCCATATGCTCGTTTAATTGGTCGTGGTATTCAATTTCGCGTTCATTCGTGTCTTTTACCATCTTCCAAAGTAAATAGCCTGTCGCTTCGGCATCATAAATCGCTCGGTGGTGACTAACAAGTTCAATGTCAAACTTTTTACACAATGAGTTAAGCCGATGATTCTTTAACTCTGGATAAAGAAAACGTCCAAGCTCTAACGTATCAATAACAGGATTCGTCGCTTCGCCAAGACCAATCTTTTGGTATCCCACATTTAAGAACCCCATGTCAAAGCTAGCATTATGGGCAACTAATATGGCATCACCAATAAACTCTTTGAAATCACGCAAAACATCAGCGACTTCAGGCTGACCTCTCACCATGTCATCTGTAATTCCAGTTAACTCAATGATTGTATTGGTTAACGGTTCATGCGGGTCAGCAAACGATTCAAACCGATCGATAATCTCCCCGCCTTTCATTTTAACTGCAGCGAGCTCGATGATCGTATTGTACACAGCAGATAATCCCGTTGTCTCAACATCAAATACAACATATTCATCTTCTATTAATAAACGATGAGCTTCATTATATACAATGGGAACACCGTCATCGACAAGATTGGCTTCAAGCCCAAACAAGACTTTAATTCCGTGCTTTTTCCCTGCAGAATAAGCTTCTGGAAATGCTTGTACGACTCCATGATCTGTTACGGCTATTGCTGGATGGCCCCATTTTGCAGCTTGCTCGACGTACCTTCCCGCCGAACCAAGTCCGTCCATTTGGCTCATCGTCGTATGGAGATGCAGCTCAACTCTTTTTTCTTCTTCACTTGCTGAATCCATACGTTCAACAGGGCTTAGCTGATTCACATCATTTCCGATCATGACAAGGTCACGTACAAACGTATCGTTTTGTATACCGCCTCGAACTTTAAGCCACATTCCTTTTTTAATTGCTTGAAGGAGAGGCACATCTTCTTTATCTCTTGAAAACATTTTGACTAATATTGAATCCGTATAATCGGTTATTTTAAATGTTAATAAAGTTCGCCCGCTTCGTAGTTCCCTTGTTTCTGCATTAAATACGTACCCTTGCACTGTAACACGGCGCTCTTCATCCACAATCGCTTCAAGAGGCATTGGCTCATCTTTTATTGGATATCCGATTACTAAAGGCTTACCACTCAGTTCTTTTTCAGCTTGCTTTTCATTTTTCTTCTTCTCAAGTATTGCTTCAACAACCTTTGAGTGGTCTTCTTGATCTCGTTTTTCAACAAACTTCTCAAACTCTTGTTTTGATTCATGGATATAAGTATCAATTTTAATCGACGGCAAACTTAATGATGAAATCGTTTCTTGAAACGGTTCCGTTAATTTACGCTTTAACGCTACAGCTTCCGTTTCATTACGAACTTGGATGACAAGTCTTTTCCCATCATAAGTAGGAGACTGCTTCTTTAAAAGTTCACGTATTCCATCTGAAATTTGAGACAATTTAGAAATAATTAATGGCCAATAGTCAATCCACTGTGACTCTTTCAGTTCATTGTTTGAATAGTAAAAGGTAAATGTAGCATTCGCAATATGCTCAAATGTTACACGTAACCGATCTGAAAACAATTCAAATATCGCAGCCGGTACGACAACTGGTACATCAATATGAAAATGCCATGCTCTTTTTTCTTTCGATATGACTAATTTACGTATCATTGCGTTTTGAAAATGAGTCTTCATTACTTGTTCTGGTAATTGTAACTGCTGGAGAAGCAATTGAAGTCGTTCTTTGCGGAGCTGTTCATCTTGTGACATTGATTCATTCCCCCCCATATTTCATACTTTTTATTAAATTAAAGAGCCTGTCATTGCTTCGAGGTTGTTCACATGAAAAGAGAAGAGGCTGACTCAGAACGACCTGTCCTAGTCTACAATATGTGAAGCGAGATAAACACGCAACCTATTGCCACTAGGAATCAGACCCTTTATTGCTGAGTCACCCTCAATTGTTCATTTATAATTAATTTAGCAACTTCTTTAATGTATCAACTAAGTCTGAAACATGTACTTCTATCATATCCCCGGTTTTCCTTACTTTCACTTCAACAATGCCTTCTGACGCTTTCTTGCCAACTCCTATTCGTATTGGAAGACCCATTAGATCTGAGTCTTTAAACTTAACACCTGCACGTTCAGGTCGATCATCAAACAAGACGTCATATCCCTCTTGCTTTAATGCTTGATAAAGTTCTTCACCTAGTTGCTTTTGTTCTTCATTTTTCACATTGATCGTCACAAGGTGAAGGTCAAATGGCGCTACTGTTATAGGCCAAACAATACCATTTTCATCATAATGCTGTTCGACAATAGCTGCTACCGTTCTTGAAACACCAATGCCATAACAACCCATGATCATCGTTTGTGACTTACCATTTTCATCTAGGTATTTTGCTCCAAGCGCTTCACTATATTTCGTTCCTAATTTAAATACATGACCGACTTCAATTCCCATCGCAAATTGAATCGTACCTTTTCCATCAGGTGAAGGATCCCCTTCTTGGATAAATCTAATGTCCTCGTAACATGATACTTGAAAATCGCGACTAGGATTTACATTGTTATAATGCTTTTCCCTTTCATTTGCCCCACATACACCGTTCACTATAAACTCAACAGCATGATCGGCGATAATCTTTACCCCATCAGGAATGTTTATTGGTCCTACATATCCAGTTTCACAACCTAGAATGGTAGCCGTTTGTTCAGGTGTAGCTAATTGTACTACAGAGTTTCCAAGAATATTACCTACTTTGATTTCATTCACTTCATGATCACCACGAACTAAGACAAGCACTGGTTCTTCATTGACAATATAAAGAAGTGATTTAATCGTAGCACTTGAGTTTACCCCTAATAGTGAAGTTACTTCATCAATTGTTCTAGTATTCGGAGTGTCAACGACTTGAAGTTCTAATAATGCTTCTTCTGATTTTATATAATTTACGCGAACAGGTGCAATTTCAATGTTTGCTGCAAAATCAGATTGATCAGAATACGCTATCGTATCTTCCCCGATGTCACTAAGAACCATAAATTCATGTGTATCCGTTCCACCAATTGCTCCTGAATCAGCTTCTACAGCTCTAAAATTCAGGTTACAACGCGAGAAAATATTTTGATACGCATCATACATTTTGCGATAACTCTCATCTAAGCCTTCCTTAGTAGTATCGAAAGAATAGGCATCTTTCATTATAAATTCACGCGAGCGGAGAACACCGAATCTAGGTCTTCTTTCATCACGATACTTTGTTTGAATTTGATACAAATTCATTGGCAATTTTTTGTATGATTGAACGTCATCACGAACTAACGTTGTAATCACTTCTTCATGAGTTGCCCCAAGAACAAAGTCACGATTGTGACGATCTTTTAACCTCATTAATTCAGGACCATAATCTCCTAATCGACCAGACTCCTCCCAAAGTTCAGCTGGTTGAATAGCTGGCATTAACACTTCCTGCCCACCAGCTGCATCCATTTCATCACGAATGACCTCTTCGACTTTTCTAAGAACCTTTTTTCCTAATGGAAGATAAGAATAGATTCCTGAAGCTGTCTGGCGAATAAGTCCCGCTCGCAACATGAGCTGATGACTTTTAATTTCTGCATCAGCCGGTACGTCACGTAAAGTTGGTGATAAATAATTCCGTTGTCTCATTGTTAAAGTCCTTTCCAACTCGTCTTTTCAAATTTACATAAAAAATTTATTTATATCGTTCCAAGTAACAACAATCATTAATAGCATAAGTAAAGCAAACCCGATAAAGTGAACAAGCCCTTCTTTTTGCGGATCCATCGGCTTCCCTCTAACGGCTTCAAGTCCAATAAATATTAACCGGCCACCGTCCATTGCAGGAATAGGAAGTAAATTTATTATCCCTAAATTGACACTTAAAGCCGCAGCCCATTGCATTAATACAAATATCCCCATTGCAGCTGCCTCACCCGTGTAGTTGTAAATTCCAACAGGTCCAGCTACATAATCCAATGAAAAGTTTCCTGTAACAATCATTCCTAACACTTCAAAAATCATTGTCATAAACATATACGTTTGCGTGAAACCAAACATAATTGAACCCATTAATGAAAATTCAGTCGGTCTAGCAATCCCAACAAACCCCTCAGGGTCTCCAAATTGTCCAACCCGTTCTGCTGGAGTAACCGGAACCGCTAACGTTTGATCCCCCCGCTCTATTTCAAAGACAATTGACTCATTTGGATGTTGTTGAATGATACTTGTCATCTCATCCCACGTATCGATCGGTTGCCCATCAATTGCTACAACCTGATCCCCCTCTTGTAAGCCAGCTTCAATCGCTGCACTATCCGGAGATACATCACCTATTCGTGCTTCATCTACAGGCATACCTTGGAATAAGGCAAATGCGATTAAAATCACAACTGCTAATAGAAAATTCATCATAGGACCAGCAAAAATAGCTAAAGCACGTTGACCAACTGTTTTTGAACCAAACTGACGATTCCATGGGGCAATTTGCGTCTCCTGTTCATCTTGAATCAGTACAGCTTGATCATCAATTTGGTACTGCATTCTCTCGCCTTCGTCATTATAAGCTTCAATGATGAGTTCACGTTCTAAATCTATTTTCTCAACTTGTACAACAAGTGCTTCTGGGTGTTTAGACTTGTTATTAATAACAATTTTGCTTACTTTACGTGCTGTATTAAATACAAGTCCAATCTCATAACCAGGTTTAATATCAATCATTTCTGGGTCTTCGCCGGCCATTCTTACAAAGCCACCTAACGGAAGCAAGCGAATGGTATAAACTGTTTCATTTCGTTTAAATGAGAAGATCTTTGGTCCAAAACCAATCGCAAACTCCCTACATAAAATCCCTGCACGTTTTGCAAAGTATAAATGTCCCCATTCATGAATGAAAACAAGAAGACCGAAAATAACAATGACTGACAGTAAAGTATTCATCGCTTAAGTGTCCACCTTTCTTATTTGATCATTGAGTGGATAAAGGCTCTCGTCTCGGCATCAACTGCAATAATTTCTTCTAATGTTGGCTGTTTAATAAGGGAATGTCTTTCAAGAGCTTGTTCAATTACATGTTCAATTTCTAAGAAAGAAAGTCGATTTTCTAAGAAATAGGCGACGGCTGTTTCATTCGCTGCATTTAAAACCGTTGGCATCGTTCCGCCAATTTTTCCAGCTTCATAAGCAAATGATATACATCGAAATCGCTTCATATCAATCTTTGTAAAGTGAAGAGCTCCTATTTCCCATAAATTCAATCGCTCATGTGAAATCGACTGTAGTCGTTTCGGATACGTAAGAGCATATTGAATAGGCACTCGCATATCTGGTGTTCCTAATTGGGCAATAACACTTCCGTCTATGTATTCAACCATTGAATGTATAATACTCTCTTTATGTAGAACGACATCAATTTTCTCATAAGGCATATCGAAAAGCCATCGTGCTTCAATTACTTCAAGACCTTTATTCATCATCGTTGCAGAATCAATCGTAATCTTTGCACCCATAGACCAATTCGGGTGGTTAAGCGCTTCGCGAACCGTTACATTCACAAGGTCCTCGCGCGAACGGTCACGAAAACTCCCACCAGAAGCTGTAAGAATCAAACGGTCAACTTCTTTTATGCTCTCTCCGTTCAATGCTTGAAAAATGGCAGAATGTTCACTATCAACGGGAAGTAGGGCTACATTATGTCGTTTAGCCTCCTCCGTCACAATATGACCAGCTGTTACTAACGTTTCTTTATTTGCAATAGCAATTGTCTTTCCCGCTTGAATCGCAGCTAAAGTTGGCGACAAGCCCACACTACCAAGAACAGCATTTACAAGAATTTCTGATTCCTGTGCTGTTGCTACTTCAATTAATCCTTCACTCCCATAAACAACTCTTGTAGAACTTGGCACTTCATGTATTAGTTTATCATAATCTTCTTTCGATTGTACGGATAAAAGCTTTGGGGCAAACTCATGAACTTGTTCAATCGCTAACTTTATATTCTTTCCTACTGACATTGATTCTAACCTAAAATGATGAGGATGCTTACGGATAACATCTAACGTTTGTGTTCCAATCGATCCCGTAGCACCTAATAAACTAATATGCTTCAACTTACTCACCTACTATTATAAAATATCTCATTACATACTTTCCTCTTAAGCTTAGATTAGTTGAAGCAAATGGAGAATAGGCATAACATAAATCAGACTATCAAATCGATCCAATATTCCCCCATGTCCTGGTAAAACATTACCTGAGTCCTTCACAGCATAATGCCTCTTTAAAGCTGATTCCACTAAATCACCCAGCTGGCCAAATATAGATGCGACAATAATTACTAATAAAGCCGTAATATAACTCGAAAAAATCGGAAAGAAAAAATAAAAAATAGTACCGACAATCGTGGCTGCTACAATTCCACCAATAGAGCCTTCAATTGTTTTTTTCGGACTAATATCTGGCCATAACTTATTTCTTCCCCATTTTCGCCCAACAAAATAAGCACCTGAATCGGTTGTCCAAATTAAAAGTAAAACATAAAACACAAGAATCAAACCATGCTCTGGTATATCACGTGTCATAATTAAATAATGAAATCCAAAACCGACATATACCGAAGATAGGATAACAAAACCGACTTGGTCAAATGTAAACGAGTTCTTAGTAATAACCGTAAACATTAGCAATACTAATATCATAAAGATAAAAATTTCCACTTTTGTAAAATAAGAAGGAACAACTTGGTCAAACCAATTTGTCGGTACAAGTAACAACCACATCGAAAATAAACTGATGATACCCATTAACGATATAGGAGCTATTTTTTTCATTTTCAATAACTCCATCATCGCAACTGATGCCACAATCGAAATAAACAATGCAAATACCCATCCACCAAATAGAACCATCGTAATAAAGAACGCTCCGCCAATAATCCCTGTTATTATTCTTTCTTTCAATTTAACATCGCCCCTTTTAAACGCCACCGTATCTACGCACGCGTTTTTGATAGACGGCAATGGCTTCTACAAGGTGGTGTTCATCAAAATCTGGCCATAGAACATCTGTAAACCAAAACTCACTATACGCGACTTGCCATAGCATAAAATTACTCAAGCGAATTTCTCCGCTTGTTCGAATTAATAAATCTGGATCTCGCAATTCAGCAGTCATCAGATTCTCTTTCAAAACAGATTCAGTAATATCTTCTGCTGATAACGACCCACTTTCTATTTGGTTTGCAATTTTCTTTACAGCTTCCATTAATTCAAAACGGCTTCCATAATTAAGTGCAAAATTTAAAATGAGACCTGTATTCTGTTCTGTATCTTTTACAGCTTTAGTAACAGCTCGTTTCGTATGCTCAGGCAAGTTCTCGATAGTTCCCATTAAACGCACTTTCACATTTTTTTCCATTAACATTGGTAATTCTTTATTCAGAAAACGCTCAGGTAGTTTCATTAAAAAATCTACTTCTGTTTTCGGACGCTTCCAGTTTTCAGTTGAAAATGCGTATAATGTTAAGATTTCAACACCAAGATCATCTGCTTTTCGAACAACTTTATTAATAACTTTCATTCCTTCACGATGTCCAGCAATTCGTGGTAATCCCTTTTGTTTTGCCCAGCGACCATTTCCATCCATAATGATAGCAATATGCCGAGGGACATTAATATCATCTATCTCATTTGTTCCTTCTTGTGAAGAGAAAGATGATTTCCATTTTGTTAACTTTTCAAGCATGTTCGCGCCCTCCATCTATGTAGCAGCAGGTTCATCTTCTTCTAGCTTTGCCTTTTTTCAGAAGACTCATAACAAGTAAGAAAGTGTAAAAAACCCCCTAAGATAAAAGAGGGTCTTTTACTATGTCTATTTTACATGGAACTGGCTTACACTTCCATGATTTCTTTTTCTTTCTTTTCTGCAACGTCATCAACTTGCGCAATAATCTTATCTGTTAATTTTTGAACCTCATCCGTACTACGGCGAAGTTCATCTTCTGTCATTTCACCATCTTTTTGACTTTTCTTTAAATCGTCATTTGCATCACGGCGAACATTACGAACGGCAACTTTTGCTTCTTCAGCCGACTTCTTTACAAGTTTCACAAGATCCTTCCGACGTTCTTCGGTTAATGGCGGTATCTGAATACGAATGACCGTACCGTCGTTTGATGGAGTTAATCCAAGGTCAGCCATTTGAATAGCTCGTTCAATATTTGCAATAGAGGACTTGTCAAATGGTTGAATTAATAGCAACCTTGCTTCTGGTACAGAAATAGTCGCCAATTGATTAAGAGGTGTTTCAGCACCATAATATTCTACCGTTACACGATCAAGCAATGCCGGGTTAGCACGCCCCGCTCTCAACTTAGCCAATTCACGGTTTAGTGCTTCTATCGCTTTTGCCATACGTTGTTCTGCATCTTTTTTCACTTCTTGTGACATTATGAATTCCCCCTTACTAATGTACCAATTTCTTCACCTAGTACTGCTCGTTTAATATTACCTTCTTCCATAATAGAGAAAACAATTAGTGGAATATCGTTATCCATGCATAATGATGAAGCGGTTGAATCCATAACAGCTAACCCTTCTTTTAATACATCCATATAAGAAATCTTTGTATATTTCTTAGCAGTAACATCTACAGAAGGATCTGCACTGTAAACTCCATCTACTTTATTTTTCGCCATTAAAATAACTTCAGCTTCAATTTCCGCCGCTCTTAGTGCAGCCGTAGTATCAGTTGAGAAGTATGGATTACCTGTTCCTGCTGCAAAAATAACAACACGTTTCTTTTCAAGATGACGGATTGCCTTGCGGCGAATATACGGCTCAGCCACTTGACGCATTTCAATTGATGTTTGAACTCTTGTTTCAACTTCAATATCTTCCAAACTATCTTGCAAAGCCAATGAATTCATAACAGTTGCTAACATACCCATGTAATCAGCTGTCGCACGATCCATTCCCTTTGCACTCCCAGCCATCCCACGCCAGATGTTTCCGCCTCCGACAACAACAGCTACTTCTACTTCTAGTTCAACGATTTCTTTAATTTGTTTTGCTACAGATTGGATCACAATTGGGTCAATACCATAACCTTGTTCCCCTGCTAATGCTTCACCACTTAGCTTTAATATTACTCGATTATATGTTTGCATGAAAACCTCCGAAATGAGATGAAGTTTTTTAGTACCTCTCTGAAAAAAGGGACACATTGTGCCCCTTCATTTTGATTACTTCTTCACTTGAGACATTACTTCTTCAGCAAAGTTATCTTCGCGTTTTTCAATACCTTCTCCAACTTCATAACGGATAAAGCTCTTTACTGCCGCACCTTTACCTTGAACATATTTCCCTACTTTTTGATCCCCATCTTTAACGAATGGTTGATCAAGCAAACATACTTGCTCAAAGTATTTAGAAAGGCGACCTTCTACCATTTTCTCAACGATATTAGCAGGTTTTCCTTCGTTTAGTGCTTGTTGCGTTAAAACTTCGCGTTCACGTTCCACTTCTTCTTGTGATACTTCGTCACGAGAAACATATGTTGGGTTAATTGCTGCAACGTGCATTGCAACATCTTTCGCTAATTCAGCGTCAGATGAGCCACTTACAACTGCAAGTACACCAATACGGCCACCCATATGTAAGTACTCACCAAATGCATCTCCGTCTTCTTTTTCAACAATTTCAAAACGACGAAGAGAGATTTTTTCTCCAATTTTTGCAATCGAAGCATTAATGTATTCTTGAACCGTTTGTCCATCTGCAAATGGTTGCTCTAGAGCTACTTCAACAGATGCTGGTGCATTTGAAATAAGGTGTGAAGCTAAATCTCCAACAAGCTTTTGGAAATTTTCGTTTTTAGCAACGAAATCCGTTTCAGAGTTTACTTCAACGATAACCGCTTTGTTCCCTTCAGATTTAACAAGAGCAAGACCTTCAGCAGCTACACGATCTGCTTTCTTAGCAGCATTTGCAATCCCTTTTTCACGAAGAAAATCAATTGCTTTCTCCATATCACCGTTTGTTTCTGTTAAAGCCTTCTTACAATCCATCATCCCTGCGCCAGTTTTTTCACGCAATTCTTTTACCATGCTCGCTGTTACAGCCATCAAAAACGCCTCCTTAAAGTGTCAGTATGTACAGGTACATCATCTTATAAACTTAATAACAAGTTCACAAAAAAGGTGGTAAAAGGGTAATACCCCTTTACCACCCTTTTTTAGTAAATGAAATTAAGCTGTTGTTGTTTCTTCAACTTCTACTTCTTCTTCAGCAGAAGTAGATTCGATTACTGCATCAGCCATTTTACCCGTTAAAAGCTTAACAGCACGAATTGCATCATCGTTACCAGGAATTACATAATCAATTTCATCAGGGTCACAGTTTGTATCTACAATCGCAACAATTGGAATGTTCAACTTGTGAGCTTCCGCAATTGCAATGCGCTCTTTACGAGGATCAATAACAAAAAGTGCATCAGGAACACCCTTCATATCCTTGATACCGCCTAAGAACTTCTCTAGACGATCCATTTCCTTCTTAAGAAGAATAACTTCTTTCTTAGGAAGAACATCGAATGTACCGTCTTCTTGCATCTTTTCAAGCTTCTTAAGACGAGTAATACGTTTTTGGATTGTTTCAAAGTTCGTTAATGTACCACCTAACCAACGTTGGTTAATGAAGTACATACCACAACGCTCAGCTTCTTCTTTAACAGAATCTTGAGCTTGTTTTTTTGTACCTACGAAAAGGATTTTTCCTCCGTCAGCAGCTAAGTCACGTACAAAGTTATACGCTTCCTCAACCTTTTTGACTGTCTTTTGTAAGTCAATAATGTAAATACCGTTACGTTCTGTGAAGATGTAGCGATCCATCTTAGGGTTCCAACGACGAGTCTGGTGACCGAAGTGTACCCCAGCTTCTAATAATTGCTTCATGGAGATTACTGCCACATCAAACACCTCCTTTAAAATTGGTTTTTTTTTAGCCGCCGCTCTCATCATCTTTATGTGACACTGGGAATCCAGCACCACCACATAAATTAGAAAGCGTGTGTGATTAACACCGTTGATTACTATATCATATCAAAAGTGGGGGTGCAAGCAAAATTAGACATTATGATAAAATTTCAACATTTATATTTTCGAAACTGGACTTCTACGTTCTGGTAAAGAGTTCGGTCAACTTCAATTGATCCACCTACAATAACAGAGCCTTCATTTATAAGGGTCGTTTGAAGGTTTCCTTTCGCCTCTATAAATGAATTGTTTTGTCCTACTATACCACCACTTATAAAGACAGACCAGTTTTCAACGTTGCCGCCTCAACCGTTCCTAATACTCGAATATCGCCACCTGCGACAACTTTAAAACCTGTAGGAATGTTTTCACGAAAGATTACGTTATCACCAAATGAGGTGTTACCTATTTTCATATTTCAACAGGTGGAATCTCAAGACAATCCACAAAGAAATCTGTAAAACTTTATGATAAAAAAAGAACAAGGGCGTCTCCAAAGCCATTGTTAGCTTGGGAGACATCCTTGTTCTTTATAATCATACATTATAAATGGAATTAGTAGGTAAAGAAGCATTTATTTCGCTTTCAATTTATCCAATTCAAGTAAAAACTTATCATTTAAGACTTTAATATATGTTCCCTTCATTCCTAGTGAGCGTGATTCTATGACACCAGCACTTTCAAGTTTGCGAAGAGCGTTAACGATTACAGAACGGGTAATCCCAACACGATCAGCAATTTTACTAGCAACTAGCAAACCTTCTTTTCCATCTAATTCATGAAAGATGTGTTCAACCGCTTCTAATTCACTATATGAAAGCGAACTAATAGCCATTTGTACAACAGCTTTACTTCTTGCTTCGTCTTCAATTTCTTGTGTTTTTTCATGCAAGATTTCCATTCCAACAACCGTTGCTCCGTACTCAGCTAAAACTAAATCATCATCACTGAAGGAATCATTCAATCTGGCTAGAATTAAAGTACCAAGCCTCTGGCCACCACCTTGTATTGGGACAATGGTTGTTAATCCACTTCTAAATAAATCTTTATTCTCTACCGGAAAAGCGGTATAGTCACTTTCAATATCAAGGTTTGCTGATGTTTCTTCAATTTTGAAAAGGCCACCTGTATATTGTTCTGGAAAGCGACGATCCTCTAACATTTTTTTCATACGGTCATTTTCAATCTCTTGTTTAAGAGCATAACCTAAAAGTTTGCCACGACGACTTACGACAAAAATATTTGCACTAATCATATCACGAAGTGTTTCAGCCATATCTTTAAAATTAACATGCTGTCCACCCGTTTTTTGAAGCATTTCATTAATCTTTCTTGTTCTTGATAATAAATTCATTCTTTCTCCTCCTACAACTTCACAAAATAAATTGACTAAGATCTCGATTCTTTGCAATAGAAGCTAGTTTTTCTTCTACATATTCTGGCGTGATTGTAATTTCTTCCAAATTAATATCAGGCGCTTCAAAAGATAGATCCTCAAGCAATTTTTCAAGAATTGTGTGCAAGCGTCTTGCACCTATATTTTCAGTATCTTGATTTACTTCCGTTGCAATTGTCGCAATCTTATGAACAGCTTTGTCCGAAAACGTCACTTTTATACCTTCCATTCCAAGAAGTGCTGCATATTGCTTAATTAATGCGTTATTCGGCTCAACTAATATACGTACGAAATCATCAACTGTTAAATTAGTAAGCTCAACTCTGATTGGAAATCGCCCTTGGAGCTCCGGTATAAGATCCGAAGGTTTTGCCATATGGAATGCTCCGGCACCAATAAAGAGAATGTGATCTGTTTTTACTGATCCATATTTCGTTACAACATTCGATCCTTCTATAATAGGTAAAATATCACGTTGAACGCCTTCACGTGATACGTCTGCTGATTGTTGACCTTTGCTAGCAACTTTGTCAATTTCGTCTATAAATATGATACCCAGCTGTTCAGCCTTCGTCACAGCCTCTTGGCTCACTTCATCCATATCGATCAGCTTTTGAGCTTCTTCTTCTGTTAGAACTTTTCTAGCATCTGAAACCGGTAAACGTCTTTTCTTTCTTTTTTTCGGCAACATTCCACCGAGCATTTCTTGCATGTTCATTCCCATTTGCTCCATGCCCTGCCCTTGAAACATATCCATAAAGCTTTGTGATTGTTCATCGACTTCTATTGTAACTAAGTGTTCCTCAAGTTCTCCTAAAGCAAGTTTATGCGCCATTTGTCTACGTTTTTGAGCTATGTTTGTTTCTTCACTTGGCTCAGGCTCTACTTCTTGTGAAGCTTGCCCACCAAAAATCATCTCAAAGGGATTTTTATAAGATGATTGCTTTTTGGCTTGTGGTACGAGTAAATCAACGAGGCGACCATTCGCATTTTCCTCCGCTTGTGCACGAACTTGCTGCATTTTCTCTTCCTTGACAATTCTTACACTGGTTTCAACAAGATCTCTAATCATTGATTCAACATCACGACCAACATAACCAACCTCAGTAAATTTTGTTGCTTCTACTTTAACAAAAGGAGCTCCTACTAATTTTGCAAGCCTACGAGCAATCTCCGTTTTCCCAACGCCTGTAGGACCAATCATTAAAATATTTTTAGGGGTGATTTCGTCTTTCATTTTGTCATCAAGCAAAGACCGACGGTAACGGTTACGTAGAGCAATAGCTACGGATTTCTTTGCATCTTCTTGCCCTACAATAAATTGATTCAATTGTTCAACAATTTCACGAGGAGTTAAATTTGTTTTCACAGTGTCACTCTCCAATCTAGAATCGGTCAACTATTTAAGTTCTTCAACTACAATATTCAAATTAGTATACACACAAATTTCGCCAGCCGTTTCTAATGAAGCTTGGGCAATGTCTCTTGCCGTAAGTTCAGGCGCATGTTTCTTTAATGCACGCCCTGCTGATAGCGCATAGTTCCCACCAGAACCAATCGCCAAAATCCCATCATCAGGTTCTATCACTTCACCTGTACCAGACACAAGTAATAAATGCTCTTTATTCATTACGATCAACATCGCCTCAAGCCTTCTAAGAACCTTATCGCTTCTCCACTCTTTTGCAAGTTCAACTGCTGCACGTTGAAGATTGCCGTTATATTCTTCTAGCCTCGCCTCGAACTTTTCAAATAGCGTAAAAGCATCGGCTACAGATCCAGCAAAACCAGCAATGACTTTCCCTTGATAAATTGTACGAACTTTTTTTGCTGTATGTTTCATTACAACGGCATTCCCAAACGTTACTTGACCATCACCTGCCATGGCACATTCACCTTTATGTTGAACAGCAAAAATCGTTGTTGCATGAAAAGATTGATCCATATATATCCTCCTTACATCCTGTTTTATGCCCTAGGATGAGAATGTTTGTATACGTCGCGTAATCGATCTTTTGTTACATGTGTGTATATTTGAGTTGTTGAGAGATGCTCATGACCTAGAAGCTCTTGAACTACACGCAAATCCGCTCCATTATTTAACATATGTGTTGCAAAAGAATGTCTAATATCGTGGGGCCGTAAACGCTTATTATAAGAAACTTTTTCCATTCTTTTTTGCACAATCGTTCTAATACTGCGATCGGACAGTGTGCCTCCCCGGTAATTTAAGAACAATGAGGAGTTCGGCTGCTTTGCTTTGCCCATAAGTAAGTTTCTTCCCTCTTCACAATACTTCTGCAAAGCATCACTTGCAAATGCGCCGATAGGACTGTAGCGTTCTTTTCGACCTTTCCCAACAATTAATACGGTTCCAATTGAAAAATCAAGATCTTTTATATCAAGTTGGCTACATTCAGCTACACGCATACCAGTTGCGTATAACAGTTCCAAAATAGCACGGTCTCGCTGATCTAGTGGTCTAGAGCCCATTAATGAATCAAAAAGCTCTTTCATTTCCTCTTCATATAAAAAAGTTGGCAACCTCTCCCCACTTTTTGGGACGACAACTGTTGCAAACACATTTTCAACTACCCTTTGTTCTCTCATATGAAACATATAAAAACTTCGCAGCGCAGAAATTTTACGCGAGACCGTCTTTCTCGCATATTGCTTTTCAAACAGCAATGATAAATATTCTCGTACATGTTGAGTCGTAACATCAGAAAAACAAACAATACCGTTATTTTTCATAAACAACTCAAAACTTGCAATGTCACGAGCATAATTCGTTGTCGTATGTATAGAACTATTTTTTTCTAATCGCAAATATGTAAGAAATAAATCTAACCAGGACTGTTTCCCCATACCAAACACCCCTCATCACTCACAGAGCTACTAAATTCTATCATGATTTAGTAGCTCTGACAACGTTATTTACATTTTTTTCACAAAATTCTGAATTGTGCTTAGTGCACGATTAGCTAAGGTCTCATACCGTTCTTTTTTGTCACGGATTCGCTCTTCTAATGGCGGTAGCAATCCAAAGTTTGCATTCATCGGTTGAAAATTCTTAGAATTTGCTGTTGTAATGTAGGAAGACATACTTCCAATGACTGTCGTATCCGGGAATGTAATAAGCTCTTTTCCTTGTACATAGTTTGCTGCATTAATTCCCGCTACAAGACCTGCCGCAGCTGATTCAACATAGCCTTCTACACCTGTAATTTGACCTGCAAAGAACAAATTATCACGCTCTTTATATTGATACGTTGATTTAAGTAGGTTTGGTGAGTTGATAAATGTATTTCGATGCATAACACCATACCGAACGATTTCAGCATTTTCAAGGCCAGGGATTAATTGTAGTACTTCTTTTTGTGGTCCCCACTTTAAATGAGTTTGAAATCCAACAATATTGTAAAGTGTACCAGATGTATTGTCCTGTCTTAGTTGAACAACAGCAAACGGCCTTTTACCCGTTTTAGGATCTTCTAACCCAACCGGTTTCATCGGTCCAAACAACATTGTTTTCCGGCCACGCTTTGCCATTACTTCTATCGGCATACAGCCTTCGAAGAAAATTTCTTTTTCAAACTCTTTCAAAGGAACCGTTTCAGCGGCAACAAGCGCCTCATAAAAACGATCAAACTCTTCTTCTGTCATTGGGCAGTTTAAATAAGCCGCCTCTCCTTTATCATATCTTGACTTTAAATAAACTTTAGCCATATCAATTGATTCTGTTTCAATAATCGGAGCAGCAGCATCATAAAAGTATAAGTATTCTTCACCTGTTATTTCTCGTAACTCTTTTGACAGACTTTCTGAAGTCAAAGGACCTGTCGCAATAATCGTTGGTCCCTCAGGAATCGACGTGATCTCTTCATTGAATACGGTAACATTCGGGTGATTTCTGACACGATCTGTAACCGCACCTGCAAATTCATGCCGATCAACGGCTAACGCTCCGCCTGCTGGCACTGATGCATCATCAGCTGAGCGAATGATAACCGAGTCTAAATTACGCATTTCTTCTTTCAGAACACCTACAGCGTTTGTTAAAGCATTTCCTCTTAATGAATTACTACATACTAATTCAGCAAATTTATCGGTATGGTGAGCCGGTGTTTGTTTTACCGGACGCATTTCATATAAATGTACAGTAACGCCTCGCTTTGCAAGCTGCCAAGCAGCTTCACTGCCGGCAAGACCTGCCCCGATCACATTAACATGTTGCTCAGACAAAATAATCCCTCCATCTTACAGTAGAAATGAGGGTGACTCACGAGGATCTGCCCCCAACTAGTTAGCACAATATAGTAGAGTGAGTCACCATATATTGTGTACTAGGGTTCAGACCCTTTGATTTTGAGCCACCCTCTTTCTTTTTATTCAACTATATTATCATAATACATCAAGCAACTTCAAGATTTTCAATTTTAGTATAAGTTAATTAGAATCTTCCTTGTGGTCACATGCTGAGCACTCAACATGAACACCTTTTTTGGTTTTCTTCTCAACAAGCATTTTTTCACACTTCGGACAAGAGCGCGCAATCGGCTTATCCCAAGAGATAAATTCACATTCAGGATAGCTGTCACAACCATAAAAAATACGGCGTTTCTTACTTTTCCGTTCAACAATATTGCCTTCTTTACAAGTAGGGCATTTCACGCCGATATCTTTCACAATTGCCTTTGTATTACGACACTCCGGAAAGTTTGAGCAAGCCATAAACTTTCCATATCGGCCCATTTTATAAACCATTTCATGATTGCACTTTTCGCATTCTTCACCAGCTGGTTCGTCTTTTATTTCCACTTCTTTCATTTCTTCTTCTGCAACCGCTAATCGCTTTTCAAACCCATTATAGAACTCATCAATAATTCGAATCCATTCCTTTTGACCATCTTCTATTGAATCAAGGTCATTCTCCATCTTCGCTGTGAATTCAACATCAAGAATTTCAGGAAAGAATTCAACAATGAGTTCCAAGACGATTTGTCCTAATTCTGTTGGAATAAATCTCTTGTCCTCAAGAGCTACATACCCACGCCTTTGGATTGTATCTAAAGTCGGTGCATAAGTAGAAGGGCGACCTATCCCAAGCTCTTCCATTGTCTTCACAAGTCTCGCCTCTGTATACCTTGGAGGAGGCTGTGTGAAGTGTTGATTTGGTTCTATTTCTACCTTCTCAACCTTATGTCCTTCTTCCAAGTTCGGTAATAGGCGATCTTCTTCTTTTCTACCGTCATCATTTCCTTCTATATACACTTTCATAAATCCGGCAAATTTCACTTTTGATCCAGTCGATCTAAACTGCACACCATTTTGTTCAATGTCAACCGTCATCGTGTCCATTACAGCCGGAGCCATCTCACTTGCAACCAACCGCTCCCAAATAAGTTTGTAAAGCCTTAACTGATCCCTTGATAAAAAGCTCTTTACTGTTTTTGGATCTTTAAAGACAGAAGTTGGCCTAATAGCTTCATGCGCATCTTGTGACTTTTTATCTTTTTTAACAACACGTTTTTCTTTACGTGTATACTCATCACCAAATGTTTGTTCGATGTACTGCTTTGCTTCTTCCTGTGCTGTTTCAGAGATACGAGTTGAGTCTGTACGCATGTATGTAATCAAACCTACTGCACCTTCTTTTTTATCTAGCTCGATTCCCTCGTATAACTGCTGTGCAATCATCATTGTTTTCTTTGCTCTAAAGTTTAACTTACGAGCTGCTTCTTGCTGAAGTGATGAGGTCGTAAAAGGAGCAACAGGATTCCGTTTACGTTCTTTCTTTTTTACAGAAGTCACATGAAACTGATTGTTTGTTAGTTTTGAAAGAACATTTTTGACTTCGTCTTCAGATTTCAACTCCTGCTTTTTTCCTTCTATTCCATAGAATTTTGCATCAAATGACTCACCCTCAAGCGAGAATTGCGCAGGAATGCTCCAGTATTCTTCCGGTACAAAGCTCTGTATTTCTTTCTCACGTTCGATAATCATCTTCACAGCAACAGATTGGACTCGCCCAGCACTTAACCCTTTTTTTACTTTCTTCCATAATAATGGGCTGATATTGTATCCTACTAACCGGTCAAGAATTCTCCGCGCTTGCTGTGCATCAACTAAATCCATGTTTATCGGACGTGGCGTTTTGAAAGCGTCTTTAATTGCTTGCTTCGTAATTTCATTAAACACGACTCGACACTCTGAATTTTCATCAATATTAAGACTGTGAGCAAGATGCCAAGCAATTGCTTCACCTTCTCTATCGGGGTCAGCCGCGAGATAGATTTTTTTCACTTTTTTTGCAGCTGTTTTTAATTCTTTTAAAACGGGACCTTTTCCACGAATTGTAATGTACTTGGGCTCATAACTTTTCTCTACATCTACTCCCATTTGACTTTTTGGTAAGTCTCTAACATGTCCCATTGAAGCTTTTACAATAAATTTTTTCCCTAAATATTTTCCAATGGTCTTTGCTTTGGCGGGAGATTCAACGATTACTAAATAATCGGCCATGTAAGCAACTCCCTCTCTCGAAGATATTATTAAAATCTTCCCTATTATTAAACAGATTTTTACCATTTGTCAAACAGGAGTTGGATATGAAGGGAGTAAGAACGGTTTGTTTTTTGTCGAAATGTGTAAAAATATCATTTCACCCTTACTCTATTTCTTGTAAAATGTCCTCTTCATTTAATACTAACTTCGCTCCTTGTTGAATTAGGAAATTTGTCCCTTTCGATTGAGGTGAAAAGATTGATCCAGGAATTGCAAATACATCTCTTCCTTGCTCTAAAGCCTGATCTGCCGTTATTAACGAGCCGCTTCTTTCTTTAGCTTCAATAATAAGAACAGCTTTAGATAAACCACTGATAATTCGATTCCGAGCAGGAAAGTGCCACTTCTGTGGAGGCGTGTCTGGAGGGTATTCAGAAAGAAGAAGTTGTTTTTTCGACATTTGTGAAAATAAAGAAAAATTTTCTTTTGGATACAAATAAGAATGACCTGAACCTAGAACTGCTATTGTTTTACCCGATGATTTGATCGTTTGCCAATGAGCTAGCGAATCAATGCCTCTTGCAAAACCACTAACAATGGTCCAGTCGTGACGTGAGATAGCAGGAACGAGCTTCGAAACCGTTTGTATACCTGTAGAAGTTGGCGCACGTGTTCCAATAACAGCTAACCGTCTTTCTGATGCAATTACGGCTCGGTCTCCCATCCCATACATAACGAATGGAGGATCGTATATATCTTTTAACAAAAGCGGGTAGTCTGAATCTAGAATCGTCATTGTGAAAATGTTTTTTGAATAAAAATAAGATAAGATTTGTTCAGGAGAAGAGTTACGTAGGTATTTATAGATGCTCCGTGCCTTTATGAGAGGGATTTTGAATTCAGTTTGCAAATAATACTCCGAATCACGATAGATCTTCTTTAATTCAGGGTCATTGATGAGGATCGAACGTAACAGGTTTCTAGACATAACTGAACAGCTATGAACATGAATCAGCCGTTCTCTAAATGAAGGCATCGATTGACCAGCTCCTTTTTCAAGTAAGAAGAAAGCCCTTCACAATCGAGGACTTTCTCCTATTTACATTAGTTTGTTACTTTGTGTGTCGTACACTTTTCAAGTAAACCCTTCTCCTGTAAGACAGAGATTAGAGTCTCACCCATAACAGATGGAGTTTCAGCTACCTTAATACCGCAACTTTCAAGTGTTTTGATTTTTTCAGAAGCTGTACCTTTACCACCAGAAATGATCGCACCAGCATGACCCATGCGTTTTCCTGGAGGTGCTGTTTGACCACCAATAAATCCAACAACTGGTTTCGTCATGTTGACCTTTACCCATTCAGCAGCTTCTTCTTCAGCTGTTCCACCAATTTCACCAATCATAATTACCGCATACGTATCAGGATCTTCATTGAATAAGTTTAATACATCAATGAAATCAGTTCCATTTACAGGATCTCCACCGATACCAACAGCAGATGACTGTCCAATACCATTTGTTGATAATTGATGCACCGCTTCATACGTAAGAGTACCTGAACGAGATACAACTCCTACATGACCTTTTTTATGAATATATCCTGGCATAATCCCAATTTTACATTCTTCAGGTGTAATAACTCCTGGGCAGTTAGGTCCGATTAAACGGGTTTTCTTGCCTTCCATGTAACGTTTCACATTAACCATATCCATTACTGGAATTCCTTCTGTAATACATATAGCTAAATCAAGACCAGCATCTGTTGCTTCCATAATTGCATCTGCAGCAAATGCAGGTGGTACGTAAATAACGGATGCATTTGCACCTGTTGCTTTTACTGCTTCTTCAACCGTATTAAATACTGGAATTCCTTCTACTTCTGTGCCACCTTTACCAGGTGTTACACCACCAACAATATTCGTACCATACTCAACAGCTTGTTTTGTATGAAACAAGCCTGTAGCTCCTGTAATCCCTTGAACAATAACTTTTGTATCTTTGTTAATAAGGATACTCATTATAGACGTCCCGCCTTTCTATTTCACTAATGAAACGATTTTTTGTGCGCCATCAGCCATTGAATCTGCAGCTGTAATATTTAATCCTGAATCTTTAAGAATTTGCTTACCAAGATCAACATTCGTACCTTCTAAACGAACGACAAGAGGAATCTCAAGACCTACTTGTTTTGTAGCTTCTACCACACCTTCAGCAATAATGTCACACTTCATGATCCCACCGAAGATATTTACAAAAATTCCTTTAACACTTTCATCAGAAAGAATAATCTTGAACGCTTCTGTAACCTTTTCTGCAGTTGCACCGCCACCTACATCAAGGAAGTTAGCCGGATCACCACTATAATGTTTAATAATATCCATTGTAGCCATTGCAAGACCAGCACCATTTACCATGCAACCGATGTTTCCATCTAAAGAGATGTAACTTAAATCGTATTTTGATGCTTCGATTTCTTTTGCATCCTCTTCTTCAAGGTCACGATAAGCAAGAATCGCTTTTTGACGATAAAGGGCATTTGAATCAAAGTTCAATTTTGCATCTAATGCCATTACTTTCCCGTCACCTGTTGTAACTAGAGGGTTAATCTCAGCAATTGAGCAATCCTTTTCAACAAATACTTTATAAAGGCCTAACATGAATTTAACTGCTTGTCCTACTAATTCCTTAGGAATATTAATGTTAAATGCTAGACGGCGCGCTTGGAACCCTTGAAGACCGACTGCTGGGTCTATTATTTCCTTGAAAATTTTCTCAGGAGTTGCCTCTGCAACTTCTTCAATCTCTGTTCCACCTTCTTCAGAAGCCATCATAACGACACTTGCTGTGGCACGATCTAATACTAAACCAATGTAATATTCATTTTTGATGTCGCAACCTTCTTCAACAAGTAAGCGCTTTACTTCTTTGCCTTCTGGTCCAGTTTGATGAGTAACAAGTGTTTTCCCTAGAATCTCATCTGCATATGTACGAACTTCATCTAAACTTTTTGCAACCTTAACACCGCCAGCTTTTCCGCGGCCACCTGCATGGATTTGTGCTTTTACGACACTAACCTTAGAACCTAATTCTTTTGCTGCTTCTACTGCTTCATCTACTGAGAACGCTACTTTTCCGTTAGGAACAGCAACACCGTACTGACGAAGAAGCTCTTTTCCTTGATACTCGTGGATATTCATTCTCGCTCCAGCCTCCTATCAATTGCATGTAATTTCATGCCATCCAATACATTCGGTGTCGAATGGCTGATTCCTTCTTTATTCTACCATTGTTTTGTCAAAATGGGGAGGGGTAATTCCCTCTCCCTTCAAATTAATTGAAAAACTTCGACATTTTTTATTTATTCATGTTTGAATTTGATTTGTTGTTACACGATCCCCGATTATTCCTTAATATTCAGGACCATATATGATCGAGTTATAAAATTTTCTTTTTAACTTATTTGCTTTTCCTTTTCTTTTTTTTACCTTCCTCCGTTTCCTTATCTTTTTGATCGAAAAAGTATTTAATCAGATTGGCTTTTGCATCTGACTCTTGGATAGAAGGATGGAAACCAAATTCGTGTGCATACTCTTCCCTAAATTTTTTAAAAAGGGTCTTTGCTTCTTTTTCGACTACTTTATTATCTTTCATCTGCATCCCCTCCTTTACTATTTACATACCAACAAAAAAGCTGGCTCAAATAGTATGTCCGAGATTAGACATGCTACTTGTGCCAGCTTTTTATGTTACTAGTATACTGCCTTTAATTGGCTTAAAGGACCTCCGGTGTTCCCTTGTAATTCCTAATTTAGAAAGAGCTTCTAAGTGTTCTTTCGTTCCATAACCTACATGGTTGCTAAATCCATATCCTGGAAACCTTTTATCTACTTCATCCATATAGCGATCGCGTGTTACCTTAGCTAATATCGAACTTGCAGCAATCGAAATACTTTTTTGGTCACCTTTTATAATAGACGTTTGTTCAATCGATACATCAAGTGTAATGGCATCTAATAATAAATGGTCTAGATCACATTTCAAATCTTTTACAGCTCTAGACATTGCTAGTTTCGTAGATTCATAAATGTTTATCTCATCAATATGAAAAGCGTGAACCATTTGGATTGAATAAGCAACTGCTTCTTCTTTAATAACCTCATAAAAATCTTCTCGTCTATCCTTCGATAGTTTTTTTGAATCAGTGAGCCCAAGTAACTTAAATTCAGCAGGCAAAACAACAGCAGCTGCCACCACAGGACCAGCTAATGGACCTCTTCCCACCTCGTCTAATCCAGCAATATTTCTATTTCCCTTTTTACGAAGGTTGTTTTCGTATTCAGTCATTTGGGCATGCATTTCTTCTAATGCAATCTGTTTATTTTTCATCGTTTCATAACGTTTTAGTATTCTCTGTACACCTTTACGCTTATCATTTCGAAGCATATCTAGCATTTCTTGATTTGTATCATGACTGTGAAGCAACTTTTTCTCTAATTCCTTTATTGAAATCATCACTATCGTTCGACTCCTTACTTTGGCTCATGAGGGTTAACCTTTGGCGTTATCAAAACAAAAAACCGATCATAAAGCCAAATTGGCTCTATCACCGGCTAATTACTTTCCTGGTATTTCTAGAGAAATTCTCCCTAACATTCCTGAGCGCATCTCTCTTAAAATGATCTCTGCAGCCTTATCATAATCGACATAGCCACCACCTAGTAAACAGCCACGTTTTTTCCCAATCTCATCAAAAAGAGCTAATCCTTCTTCTGGTACATGAGTTAGTTTATAACGTTCTTGAACTAAAGTTGGATAATGATCTTTTAAATAATTAAGGATAAATAGCGCAATGTCCTGAAAATCTAATAATTCATCTTTAATTGCTCCTGTTGCAGCTAGGCGATAACCGATAATCTGATCCTCAAATTTAGGCCACAAAATACCCGGTGTATCAAGAAGCTCTAATTCCGTTCCTACCTTAATCCATTGCTGCTTCTTTGTTATACCAGGTCTATCACCAACCTGAGCCGTACGCTTAGACGCAAGCCGGTTGATCAACGTTGACTTCCCTACGTTTGGAATACCTAGTATCATTGCCCGAATGGCTCTTGGTTTCATTCCTTTAGATATCATTTTTTCAATGATTGGCTTAGCCAACTGCTTGCATGCACCGGGAATTTTTTCCGTCCCTTTCCCTGTTTGGGCATTGATAGAAAGAACAGTAGCTCCTTTATTTTCAAAGTACATCTTCCATTTTTCTGTAACAGCTCGATCAGCCAAATCTGCTTTATTTAGTAATATTAATCGCGGCTTATGCGCTACGATTTCATCGATCATTGGATTACGTGAAGCCAATGGAACTCGCGCATCAAGAAGTTCTATAACAACATCAATAAATTTGAGTTTTTCGGTCACTTCTCTTCTTGCTTTAGCCATATGACCTGGAAACCACTGAATGGTCAAAATACTCCTCCTCCCCTAATTAGCAATTCGAATGTTTGAAACGGGCCAGAATACAACATTAGCTTTCCCGATTACTTCATCGATATGAATCGTACCAATATCTCGACTATCTTTGCTTCGGCTTCGATTATCTCCTAAAACAAATAGTTCATTATCTGGGACTGTAATAACTGAAAAATCTCGTGTAAGTTGCCCCCCATTATACGATTGCTTTAATGCATCTAAGTATGGCTCATCTACTGCTTCGCCATTTACGTAAAGAATGTCGTTTTTAAATTCAACCGTATCTCCAGGCAAACCTATTACCCGTTTAATATAATCTTTCCCTGCTGGAGCATGGAAAACGATAATATCAAATCGTTCCGGTTCTCCTAAAGAATAACTAATTTTATTTACAATCATCCTGTCACTATTTTCAAGAGTTGGAATCATTGACTCCCCATCAACGATAACGGGGGCAAATAAAAAATGGCGGATAACAAATGCAAGGATAAGCGCAATAACGATTGCTTTCAGCCACTCCCATGATTCTTTCTTCTCCTTACTCATGTTAACTCCTCCAAATATGTAATTAATCACAAGCATTAGTTTACCACATTCTAGGATCGGTGTCGGCATATATATTTCTTCATTCTATGCGGAATTGCTTGGCTCACTCAATGTGCAAGGTGTTTTAACTAGAGAAATCAACTTCTTTTTAAACTATCTATCTCAAGAAAAAAAGAGCTTAGTCTCCTAAGCTCTTTTCCACGCTCTTTATCGAATTTCTTTAATACGAGCTTTTTTACCACGTAGACTACGTAGGTAGTAAAGTTTTGCACGACGTACTTTACCGCGACGCTTCACTTCGATCTTAGCGATCTTTGGTGAATGTAATGGGAATGTACGCTCAACTCCTACACCGTACGAAATCTTACGCGCTGTGAAAGTTTCGCTGATTCCAGTACCACGACGCTTAATAACTACGCCTTCGAATAACTGAATACGCTCACGAGTTCCCTCAACAACTTTAACGTGGATAACTAAAGTGTCACCAGGACGAAACGCTGGAAGATCACTACGTAGTTGCTCACTAGTAATTTCACGGATAATGTTGTTCATATAATTCCACTCCTTCCATACAGATGCTCATGTCAGCTATATACTACAGCGGAACATCGTAATAACAGGCCATAAGCCACAAAAACTATAATAGCATATCTGCCCGCCAATCACAAGGTTTAGTTATTCATTTCTAGCAAATTCTCTTAGCCATTTTTGCTCTTGTTCCGTTAAGTCTTTATCTTTAAGTAAATCAGGGCGCCTTTTCCATGTTCGTCTAAGAGATTCACGATGGCGCCACTCATCAATATTTTTATGATGACCTGATAATAACACGTCCGGTACTTTCATTCCACGAAAATCAGCTGGTCTTGTATAATGGGCATGTTCTAATAATCCTGTAGAGAAGGAATCTGTAATAGCTGATTGATCGTTTCCAAGCACCCCTGGTAGTAGTCTCGTTACACTATCAGCTATAACCATTGCTCCGAGTTCTCCACCTGTTAACACAAAATCACCTATTGAGATCTCATCGGTTACAAGAAATTCCCTGACACGTTCATCATACCCCTCATAGTGGCCGCATAGCAGAATTAAGTGGTCCTCCATCGCAAACTCTTCTGCCATCTGTTGCGTGTAGCGCTCTCCTTGAGGACAGAGCATAACAACTCGTGGCTTTGACTTGCTTCCTTGTTTTAAATCTTCAACCGCATCGAAAAACGGCTGAGCACGCAAAACCATTCCCGCTCCGCCGCCATATGGGTAATCATCTACTTTTCGATGTTTATTGTCTGCATAATCTCTGAAATCTACCACTTGATAGTCAACCGCTCCAGACTCCTGTGCATGTTTTAAAATTGAGGAACCAAATACGTTTGTAAACATATCGGGGAATAGTGATAATACATCAATTCTCATTCGGCTAACCCTTCTAATAAATGTACATGAATGACTTTATTCTCTAAATCAATATCTTTCACAACGTCTTCAATATATGGCAACAAGATATCTTTTCCGCCACCAATACGCTGTATAACCCAGACATCATTCGCCCCCGTTTCAAATATTTCTTTTACTTTACCAAGTTCCTCACCTGATTCAGTTAAAACAGTTGAGCCAATAATTTCATGATAATAAAACTCGTTTTCCTCTAACTCCTCAAGGTATTCTTCTGAAACATATAAAGTAGATCCTTTAAATTGTTCCACGTCATTTATTGAATGATAACCTTCAAACTCGAGCAGATCAAAGTTTTTGTGACGACGATGATGGCGAACGACAACAGAAATCTCCTTGTTTTCATTTTCATTTTTTATCATCAATTCCGTCCCTACTTGATAGCGGTCCTCAGCAAAGTCAGTTGATGAAATAACGCGAATTTCTCCTCTAACTCCGTGAGTGTTTACAATTTTTCCAACTTTAAACCATTCAGTCATCCTCATTCCTACCTTCTCGAATTTTTTGTATAATCCCGTTTTTTATTATAATCTCTGGCATACAGTCTAAGTCAGGCCACTTATCGCCTTCGTTTATATCAATGATGCTTTCTGCTGTACCTTCACGAATTTCTGTTCCAACTTTTAATTGATTGATCTGTTGTATTTTAAATGAAAGAGCTTGAATATTGTCTTCTCGCTTTTTGATGTCTTTATTATATCGTGCTCGTAATTGTTGCTGTTCATGCTTCGTTCCACGATCTCTAGTTGCTCTATGTAAATGAAAATTCAATTGGTCGATTTCACGCTTGTATTGTATTAATTCTTCTTCATACCGCTGGATGATCGATGCTTTCTTTTCCTTTGTTAACACTTGCTTTATGACGACATTTCGTATTAACTTCATCATGCACCCCTAGAATTAGAACTGATTTACACTTAAAAGAAGATATCATATTGAACGGGCCAATGGCTCCTCTCGCTACACTTCATTGCTTAGAGCTTGTTCAAAAAAGGGGAAAAGCGTCCCTTTTTGAACAAGCTCTATAATACAAAAAGGGAGAGGTTATCCCTCACCCTTTTCTTGCGTTACTAATCCACGATGTCTAATCGTACTTTTTGCGATGGTGTTGCGGCATAGACAACCGAACGTATCGCTTTAATAGTCCGACCTTGCTTACCTATGACCTTTCCCATATCGTCAGGGTGAACGGTTAATTGTAAAGTAAGGTTTTTCCCTTCTTCAACTGCCTCAACTTGAACTAAATCTGGTTGGTCAACAAGTGCTTTTACAATGTGTTCAACTAACGCTTTCATTGAATTCTCCTTTTATTCATCTTAAAAAAAGAGAGGCAATGGCTTCACTCACTGCAAGTATAATTGGAGTGATTTTCTCCTATTATACCTAACAGCGGTTTCGTTCATTGCTACGATTTAAAAGAAAAAGGTAAAGTTCAACCTTTTTCAAGTAGCATGGCTTCACTCACTGCGCGTCAGCTATGAGAAAACCACTCATAGCTGACTTAAACCCTTGCAGTGGCTCCGCTCATGCTTACTTTTGGTTCTTTGCGTTGTGTAACTTTTCCATTAACCCTTCTTTAGAGAAAAGGTTGCGAACTGTATCAGATGGCTTTGCACCTTTTAACATCCAGTCAAGAGCTTTCTCTTCAGCAATATCAACTTTTGCTGGTTGAGTTAGTGGGTTGTACGTTCCAATCTCCTCGATGAAACGACCATCACGCGGTGCGCGAGAATCTGCTACTACTACACGATAAAATGGGGCCTTATTAGAACCCATACGCTTTAAACGAATTTTTACTGCCATTCGTGGGACACCTCCAAAGTTATTTACACAAAATTTTATAATATCATCAATTTCCCTAGTTTTCAACTAGAAAAATGGATTTCCAAAAATTAAAATGGAAGTTTAAAACCTCCAAGACCTTTTCCTCGTTTCTTTCCTTTACCCGAGGTCATACCAGTCATTTGTTTCATCATCTTTTTCATATCTTCAAACTGCTTTAACAAACGATTGACATCTTGAATCGTCGTTCCACTTCCTTTAGCAATTCGGCGACGTCTGCTTGCATTCATCAGGTTAGGATCTTGCTTTTCTTTCTTCGTCATCGAGCGAACAATTGCTTCAACTTTGCTGATTTGCTTGTCATCCACCTGTAAATCTTTCATACCCTTTGCTTTGTTCATCCCAGGCATCATATTTAACAATTCATCAAGTGGCCCCATATTTCGAACTTGATCAAGTTGCTCTAAGAAATCATCAAACGTGAAATCCATCGTGCGCATTTTTTTCTCAAGTTCACGAGCTTTTTCTTCATCAACATTTGTTTGTGCTTTTTCGATAAGAGAAAGGACATCACCCATCCCAAGAATTCTAGAAGCCATACGATCTGGATGGAATGGTTCAAGCTGATCAATTTTTTCACCCATACCAGCAAACTTAATCGGTGTATTGGTAACGGCCTTAACCGAAATAGCTGCACCACCACGTGTATCTCCATCAAGCTTTGTCAAGACAACACCCGTTACATCTAGTTGTTCATTAAAACTTTCTGCAACGTTGACAGCATCTTGACCAGTCATTGCATCGACCACAAGTAAAATCTCATCAGGACTCACGATTTCCTTTACTTGTTTCAATTCACCCATTAACGTTTCATCGATATGCAAACGACCTGCTGTATCAATTAAAACATAATCAAGATGGTCTTCTTTTGCCTTTGCAATTGCTTGTTTGGCAATCTCAACTGGACTCACCTTATCACCTAGGGAGAAAACCGGCATACTTAATTGCTTTCCTAACGTCTCTAACTGCTTAATCGCAGCAGGCCGGTATATATCAGCAGCAACTAATAGTGGATTTCGATTATGTTTCTTTCGTAAATGGTTAGCTAGCTTTGCTGTAGTCGTTGTCTTACCCGCCCCTTGCAGACCGACCATCATGACGACAGTTGGTGACTTAGGTGCAACAGCGATCTTACTTTGTTCTCCGCCCATTAATGCTGTTAACTCTTCATTAACAATTTTAATGACTTGTTGTCCAGGCGTTAAGCTTTTCATAACTTCTTGTCCAAGTGCTTTATCTTTAACACTTGCAATAAATTGTTTGACAACTTTAAAATTAACATCCGCTTCAAGTAAAGCTAGTCGAACTTCACGCATCATTTCTTTAACGTCTTGTTCACTCACTTTTCCTTTTCCGCGAATTTTGGTTAACGTCCCTTGTAGTCGTTCCGCTAAACCTTCAAATGCCATGTTGTCGCCTCCTAGTCCAATTTCTCAAGAGAGTCAAGCAGTGACATAATCTCTTCAGGAGTCGCATTTACTTTGATTGCCGATTTCATCTGAGTTACGAGCTCCGAACGCTTCACAAACTTCGTAAGAAGCATTAACTTAACTTCGTAGTCTTCTAACATTACTTCCGTACGCTTTATGTTATCATAAACGGCTTGGCGACTAACTTCAAACTCCTCAGCAATCTCACCTAACGAGAAATCATCGAGATAATACAATGACATATACTTCCGCTGCTTCTGTGTTAGCAATGACTGATAGAAATCGAATAAATAATTCATCCTAATTGCCTTATCTAACACATAACCAACTCCTTGTTAAGTGATTTTCCTTTACGAGATTATATGTTACAATATCAACGTTTAAGTGTCAAGTTTTTTTCTTACCTTTATGTAAAAGCGCCTGACTCCAACCCCTGGTTTTCTATTCTTCCTCTATTTCAGCCTCTACCATTTCACGAAACAGACCGTACACAAATTGCTCAGCATCAAATACTTGAAGGTCATCAATTTGTTCTCCAAGTCCGACAAATTTAACAGGAATCTCGAGCTCATGACGAATCGCTAAAACAATCCCCCCCTTCGCTGTTCCATCAAGCTTTGTCAACACAATACCTGAAATACCAGTAGCCTGACCAAACGTTTTTGCTTGTGACATTGCATTTTGACCAGTTGTCGCATCAAGGACTAATAACACTTCATGTGGTGCACCAGGAACTTCACGTTCTATCACACGCTTAACCTTTTCTAATTCATTCATGAGATTTACTTTGTTTTGAAGACGCCCTGCTGTATCGCACAAGAGCACATCGATGTTTCGTGACTGCGCTGCTTGCAAAGCATCATACATGACTGCAGCTGGATCTGATCCCTCTTGTTGCTTAATCACATCTACTCCGACCCGTTCTCCCCACACTTCAAGTTGCTCAATTGCCCCGGCACGGAATGTATCACCAGCTGCCATCATAACCGATTTCCCTTCTTGTTTCAGGTGATGAGCAAGCTTCCCAATTGAAGTTGTCTTCCCAACGCCATTAACACCGACAACTAAAATGACTGTCATACCGCTTTCTTGGAGCTTCAATGTCGTGTCATCTCCTTCTTTTTCAAGAAGTTCTGCAAGCTTCTCTGAGATAACGGGTTGTATTTCTTTCGTATCTTTAATATTGCGCAAACGGACTTCGTCTTTTAGTCGATCAATCAATTCCATCACTGTTGTCACACCAACATCAGAACTTATTAATAGTTCTTCTAGTTCCTCGAAAAAATCTTCGTCTACTTTTCGATATTTATAAACTAATTCATTCATACGTCCAACAAAGGAGTCACGCGTTTTTTCTAACCCTTCTTTAAATTTATCTGTCACATCAGTCGTTTGATTCGTAATCTTCTCTTTTAACTTTTTAAAAAAACTCATACTTACCACCTAACTTTCTATTAGTTCATTTGTTTCTTCTAGTTTAACTGATACGAGCCGAGATACACCTGATTCTTGCATTGTTATACCATATAATACATCCGCTTCTTCCATCGTTCCTTTTCTGTGTGTGATGACAATAAATTGTGTTTGGCCACTGAAATCTTTTAAAAAATGAGCAAAGCGGCTAACATTTGCTTCATCAAGCGCAGCCTCCACCTCGTCAAGCACACAAAATGGAACTGGTCGGACTTTTAAAATGGCAAACAAGAGACCAATTGCAGTTAGAGAACGCTCTCCCCCGGATAACAGAGCTAAATTTTGCATCTTTTTGCCTGGAGGTTTTGCTAAAATCTCTACTCCTGTTTCAAGCAAGTTATTAGGATCTGTTAATACTAAATCTGCTTGACCACCACCGAATAAATCCCTAAAAACCGTTTGAAAGTGCGAACGAATTTGATCATAGGACTCATAAAATCGTTTCGTCATCTCTTCATCCATTTCAGAGATTACATCATGGAGAGTGTTTTTAGCAGTAAGAAGGTCTTTTTGTTGTTTGCTTAAAAACTCGAACCTTTCACTCACCCGTTCATATTCCTCAATCGCGCCTAAATTAACCGCCCCTAATTCTTCTATTGCCAGTTTGATTAGTTTCACTTTTGTTCTTGCTACATCAGGATCTATCGTAAGTTGATAAGTTTCTTTTGCAGCTTGAAACGAAAGCTCGTATTCTTCACGAAGATGCGTTAAGCGGTTATCTAATTCCACATCCATACGGTTCACTTTCACTTCAATTTTTCGGCATTCATCAGCCATACTAACGTGTTCTGCTTGCTGTTCTTTCAGAGTATGTTCAAGTTCAGCATAAGCTGAGTCTACTTCTTCTCGTTCTCGTTTCATCTTTGCAATCGTTTCACTTAACTCATCTTTTCGCTCGCGCGCGAATTGAATTCTTTCATCAAGACTGCTTTCTCCACTAGATCGATCAGACATCTCTCCTATTAACAATTCAAAATGATCCTTTATTTCACTCAACTCTTCTTCTAATTGCGCCTTCACTTGCGAAAGCCCGCTTGCTCTTGTTTCAACTGCTAGAAAGCGTTCTTTCGCAGTAGCAAGTTCAATTTTTTCTGTAACTAGTTCTTCTTTTAGGCTCTCCCTAGACATGAACTGTTCTTTTTGTTGTTGTTCAAGAAGCTTCACTTTCTCTTCTAGCTCTTGTGCTTGTTTAGATGCCGTTTCATACGATTTTTCTAATTCGATCAAACGATTCTTCAAACGATCGATTTCATCAGAATACCCTGATTTGTCACGGTCAAACCTTGAAAATTGATCGCGCATTCGCTCCGTTTCCCGTTCCATATCACGCACAGCAGCTTTTGCTTCTTGTACAAGATGGCGTGCTTCCTCGCCTTTTAATCGAAGCTCTTCAAGAGCACGCTCTTGTTCTGTCTGCTTCTCTTTCAGATGCTTGACTTCTTCTTCTAGTTTCTTTGTTACAGCATCAAGCTTTGTAAGTTTATCTTTTAAATCATCGAGCTCTCGTTTTCTGCCTAAAAGAGGGGTTTGTTTTTGTTTACTAGCCCCTCCTGTCATCGATCCACCCGGATTGACAACATCCCCTTCAAGTGTAACGATGCGGAAACGATGACCTGTAAGCTTAGCTAGTTCATTCGCTCCTTGAAGTGAATCAGCAATAATGACATTCCCTAATAAATTAGCAATGACAGTCTCATATGTTTTCTCATATGAGACTAACCGAGCAGCAACACCAACAAAAGCCGAATGCTTTTTTAGTTGCTCAAGCTGAAAGTCAGGAATGTTTTTCGGTTTCATGATGGGCAAGGGTAAAAATGTCGCTCGTCCTATACGGTTTTGTTTCAAAAATCCAATCGCGAATCTTGCATCTGCTTCTGTCTTTGTGACAATATACTGAGAGGCTCCACCTAAAGTGATTTCAAGTGCGGTTTCATACTCCTTTGGCACTTGAATAAGCTCTGCTACAGCCCCAATTACGCCGGTAAGCTTTCCATGTCTTTCTTTTAACACTTCTTTTACTCCGTGAAAAAAACCAGAAAAATCAGCTTGCATTTCTTCTAAAACATCTGCACGTGACTGTAACTTTTGTGCCATCTGATACGTTTCATACAATTGCGATTCTTTTTTATGATAACGATCTTTTTCTTGTTCGTAAACTCGTAATCGATTTCGATAATCATCCCCAATTTTTTCAAGTAATCGTTCATGCTTTGCAACATCCAGCTGTGCAGTTTCTAATTTAACAAATAACTCTTGACGATTCGAAAGTAACCCTTTGTTCTCAGTTAAAAGACGATCCTGATTAGATTCCTGCTTTTGCAACTGCTCATTTAAATAGCGACGTTCGTTTCGAATACTCGCTTGTTCATTTAACACTTCAATAAAATCAGATTTCAAATGATCAATTTCTTCCTCAACATCTGTTTCTGTTCGTTCAACTAATGACTGCTTTTTTCTAACAACCGCTTCTAGCTCCGTTAATTTCTTTCGTGCTTCTTCTAGAAACCCTTGTTCTAGTTGCCAGTCAGTGTGAACCTTGTGTAATTGAATTTCTTTATCATTCATTGATCGTTTGAGTTGTTCTTTGTTTTGTGAAGCATTTTTCTTGCGCTCTTTTAATACTTCACGCTTCCCTTCACTTTTCTCAAGCTCTTCACTAGCACGAAGTAACTCTTCTTGTAACTTCGTAAATTGACTCGATAAAAGACCCGTCTTCTCTCGTAAGGAACTTCTCAATCGCTCCATTTCCTCAAGCTTTTCTTGCCTCTTTTGATACGTTTCTAATAAGGTCTGTAACTTTTCCTTTTCCATTGTCCAAGTTTGATGCAAATCATCAATTTCATGAACTAGTAAAGCAATGTCGACTTCTTTTAATTCTTCTCGCTTATGTAAATAGTCTTTCGCTATAGAAGCTTGAATTTCAAGTGGCTCAACTTGCCCTTCTAATTCATGTAAAATATCTTCAACTCGGTACAAATTCTCTTGAGTTTCTCCTAGCCTTTTTTCAGCTTTCACTTTTCTTGTCTTGTACTTCAGAACCCCAGCAGCTTCCTCGAATATAACACGTCTATCTTCTGCTTTATTGCTTAAGATCTCTTCTACTTTCCCTTGTCCAATAATCGAGTACGCTTCTCTTCCTAAACCAGAATCAAGAAATAAGTCTACAATGTCCTTTAAGCGACACACCTGTTTATTGATGAGATATTCACTATCCCCTGAGCGATATACCCTCCGTGTCACGCTTACTTCACTATAATCTATCGATAAATGCTGATCCGCGTTATCGAGGATCAGACTAACTTCTGCATAATTTAATGGTTTTCGACTATCACTTCCAGCAAAAATGATATCTTCCATTTTCGAACCTCTAAGTGACTTTGCTGATTGTTCTCCTAAGACCCAGCGAATACTATCTGAAATATTACTTTTTCCACTTCCATTAGGTCCAACTACTGCTGTAACACCTGGAACAAAATCAATATTTATTTGCTCCGCAAAAGATTTGAACCCTACGACTTCTAGTCGTTTGAGGAACATATTCTTCCCCCCTTACCTTATTACCAATTAATCTATTTTACCACAGCCCCCTTGCAAATTATAGAAGGGCTAAGACAAATGGACAACTCTATGATACGATACGTATATCTATAATAAATAGGAGTGAAACCATGAATCTAGATGTAAATACACGTGATAATATTGAATTTATGTTGGATGAAATCAAAAACAAACTACAAATCGTTAATGCGGCTGCCCTTAATTCCAAAAGCTTTGATACCGATCAATATGAAGATCTCCGTGATATTTATGAAATGATTCAAAAGAAATCTTCATTTTCAGTCAGTGAATTAGATGCCATCGTAACGGAACTAGGCAAACTACGAAAGTAAAACCAAAGGGTCTGACCCCCTAATACAGGGGACAGACCCTTTTTCGTTATTTTAATTTATCTTGCTCACTTAACTTCATTAACGCTTGTTGGGCAGCATGTTGCTCTGCTTCTTTCTTTGATCTACCTGTACCAATCCCAAGAGGAGAATCATTCAACTGAACTTCAGAGACAAATTCTCGATTATGAGCAGGCCCACGTTCCTGTACGATGATGTATAGTATTTGTCCAAGGTTATCGCGTTGAATGAACTCTTGAAGCTGACTTTTAAAATCCATCATATGAGAAAAAGCACCATCATTTATTTTTGGATACATCGTATTATCCAAAAATGTAAATACGGAATCCAATCCTTGATCAAGATAAAGAGCACCAATAAACGCTTCGAAAACATCGGCTAATAATGCAGGTCTAGCACGCCCCCCCGTCATTTCTTCACCTTTTCCGAGTAATACAACCTCGCCAAACTTTAATTCTTCAGCAAACCTGGCTAGGGACGGTTCACAAACGATTGAGGCACGTAGTTTCGTCATATCACCTTCACTCATCGCCTTAAATTTCTTAAATAAAAACTGAGACACAGCAAGTTCTAACACAGCATCTCCTAAAAATTCTAAACGCTCATTATCTTGGAACGAATAAATTCGGTGCTCATTCACATAGGATGAATGGGTGAAAGCTTGGATTAGGAGCTTTCTGTTTTCAAAAGTCAACTCAGTTCGTTGCGTTAAATTATCAAATTTCTTTTTTTGTTCTTCAGTTAGAATCATTTTTCTATTTCCCCGTCTTCGATCATTCGCATGATGGGGCTTCGATTTTCGTTGGTATTTCGAAGATTGTGGCATAGTAACCTCCAACATCATAATTAGCGACCACTATGTAACATAGGATACATGGTGGTTTACATTCTTTTAAAAAGCAAGCCCCACATGAGTAATCACATGGGACTTCCTTTGACTACTGACGGCTGCTTATGTAATCAACTACATCAGCTACAGTTGAAATTTTCTCTGCTTCCTCATCAGAAATTTCTAGATCAAACTCATCTTCTAATTCCATAACAAGTTCAACAACATCTAAAGAGTCTGCCCCTAAATCATCTTTGAAAGAAGCTTCTAGCTTCACTTCCGCTTCTTCTACACCAAGACGATCAACGACAATTTTAGTCACACGTGATAATGTATCTGCCATGTTCCATTCACCTCCTCTCAAGTTAAACAGGTGCTTATTAGTGCAATAGAACGAAGGCTAGGAAAAGTTTACCGATGAACGCCCTTTCTGTCAACCTTATTTTCTGTATAGTATGTTCGTGATCTTTCAAAAGGTAAAAAACGACCTTTTGAAAAATCACTTTACATTACCATTCCACCGTCTACATGAAGGGTTTGTCCTGTCATATAATCAGCATCGGCACTTGCAAGGAAACGGATTACGTTTGCGATATTTTCAGGCTTCCCTAAAACCGCAAGGGGAATTTGCCCTAGCAATTGAGCTTTCATGTCTTCTGCTAGCTTATCTGTCATATCCGTTTCAATAAACCCCGGAGCAACGGCATTCACATGAATGTTTCGGTTTGCAAGTTCTCGTGCCATTGTTTTCGTGAGTCCAATCACACCCGCTTTAGCAGCCACGTAGTTTGCTTGACCTGCATTTCCTAATACTCCAACAACAGAAGCAACATTAATAATTCTACCATAGCGTTGTTTCATCATTTGACGAGTCACTGCTTTGCCGCAATTAAAGACGCCTTTTAAATTTGTATTGATAACAGCATCCCATTCGTCCTCTTTCATTCTCATAATTAAATTATCTTTTGTAATACCAGCATTATTGACAAGAATGTCGACACGCCCAAACGCATCTACAGTCTCTTTTACCATCGCTTGTACTTGTTCGCTATTTGAAACATCAGCTTGTATAGCAAGAGCGTCAACACCTAGTGCTTTAACCTCTGCAACAACTTGTTCAGCTCGTTCCTGACTTCCTGCATAGTTCACTACAACATTTGCTCCATTACGTCCCAGCTCGATCGCTGTTGCACGTCCAATTCCACGAGAGGCCCCCGTGACAATAGCAGTTTTCCCTTGTAACATTATTCTGCCACTCCTTCTAGTAGTTCTTTTACTTTCAACACACCTTCGCGATTACTCACTGCAACTGCTTTTGCTCGTCTTTCCACTTTTCGTACAAGGCCGGTTAAGACATTGCCTGATCCAACTTCTACAAATGTATCTACACCGTTCTGTAACAGCTCACGAATTGTATCCTCCCAAAGGACCGGTGAATACACTTGTTCAATAAGGTTTGTGCGAATTTGTGTAGCACCTTGAACTCCTTTAGCTGACACATTCGCAATGACCGGAACTGATGCATCAGTAATAGAGATTTGCTCAAGAACACTTTGTAACTTTTTTGCTGCAGGTTTCATTAAACTTGAGTGAAATGGTCCACTAACCTGCAAAGGGATAACCCTTTTTGCACCAGCTTCTTTTGCTTTCACACCAGCTAACTCCACACCCTTAGCCGAACCAGAAATAACAATTTGCCCTGGACAATTTAAATTGGCTAGTTCTGCTGGTTCGCTCGAATTACTTTTCACTTTGGAACAAACGTCATCAAGCGTTTGTCTATCTAAACCAAGAACCGCTGCCATCGCTCCTTCTCCAAATGGCACTGCCTCTTCCATAAATAACCCACGATTTCTTACAGCATAGACCGCATCCTCAAAAGACATCGCTCCTGCTGCAACAAGGGCACTATATTCCCCTAAACTATGACCAGCTACAAAATCAGGTTTTATTCCTTCTTCCTCAAACAATTGTAATACAGCTGTACTCATTGTCACTAGTGCTGGTTGAGTATGTTCTGTACGTCGTAATGTATCCTCAGGACCGTCAAGCATAATCTTAGACAGATCATACTTTAACGTTTCATCAGCTCGTTTAAAAATCACCTCGCAAGCCTGTTCCTGCTCTATCAATTCTCGTCCCATTCCAACTACTTGAGATCCCTGTCCTGGAAATAAAAATGCAACTTTTCCCATCATAATCCCCCTCTACTTTTCTTCTTCCACTTTGGCTACTTCATTTTTTATGATTGTTACAACTTGTTGCTCAACCATTTCTTTCGCTTGACGAATCGCATGAAATACAGCTGTAGCATCAGAAGATCCATGTGCTTTTATTACTGGTGCTTTAAGACCATAAAGACCTGCACCACCATATTCTGAATAACTCATCGTGTTTTTAATTTCTTTAAAACCTGATTTCAGAACACCGGCTGCCACTTTTTTGACAAATGAACTAGTTAATTCTTTCTTCAACAAAGTAAACAATGTTCCTGCTGTTCCTTCAGTCGTTTTTAAGACAATGTTCCCTGAGAAACCATCACAAACGACAACGTCCGCTACACCCGACAATAAATCGCGCGCTTCCACGTTTCCGATGAAATTTATGTCACTCGATTGAAGAAGTGGAAATGCAGCTTTTGTCAGTTCATTTCCTTTTCCAGCCTCAGTCCCAACATTTAACAGCCCAACACGAGGGTTCTCTACATTTCGCACCATTCCCATATACGTCTTACCAATAATAGCATACTGCTGAAGATGTTCAGGCTTTGCGTCCATGTTAGCCCCTACATCTAAAAGCAGAAACCCTTTCCCGTCAAGAGTCGGTAACATCGGAGACAACGCAGGACGGTCAATTCCTTTTATGCGTCCAACATATAATAAACCAGCCGTCATTAACGCCCCTGTATTCCCGGCAGAAATACATGCGTCAGCACGCCCTTCCTTCACTTCACGTACTGCTAATACCATAGAGGAATCCTTTTTTCTCCGAACGGCTGTTGTTGGTTGATCCGCATCATCAATTTTTTCCATTGTATGTAGAATCGTTAATTTTTTTTTATTCGTTAAATATTTTCGAATTTCGCTTTCATTCCCAACAAGCGTTATGTTCACATCAGGAAACGATTGAATCGCTTTTTGAGCAGCTTCGACTTGCGCTTTCGGTGCTTGGTCGCCTCCCATGGCATCAATAGAGATGTTCATTCAAGTTCTCTCCTTTTCGTCTCTCTTTCATTTGTTCGATACATAACGAATTCGCCCGAAAAGACCAACTCCTGCTCAACGTAGCTTTTGACATCCACAGTCGTTCGGCCTTTTTCTAAACCAACAACACGAGCTTTGGCAATAACTCTTTCTCTGGCTTGAACTTGCCTCGTGAAATGGATCGTCGCTTTCGCGGTTAACGCCATCTCATCGTTGATAATGGCAACAGCTAACGAGTTCGCCTGAGCAAATAGGTGGTGGCCACGAGCAATTCCACTACGCGTAAAAACATGTTCTTCTCGTACATCTAAAATGGAAATGGCACGTTCGTCGAGCTGGAGGTCAACTATTTCTCCAATAACTTCTTCAGGAGATAATGCCTTCAAATCATCTAGTTGTTTTTTCGCAACACCTTTTATACGTTCACGTAGTTCTGGTATTGAGAGTTCTAGCCGATCAAGACGAATTGTTTGAATACTGACAGAAAATCGCTCTGCAAGATCTTCATCCGTCATAAAGGGATTCTCTTCTAACGCCTCTTTTAAGAGTTCCTGTCGCTCCTTTTTTTTTCGCTTCATGGCTTGCACCGCCCACTTTACTAAAGTTCTATATTATACGTTTTAGTTGGACTCATCTTAAATTATATGACTAGGTACTAAGAGTAGTATATAATTGCTTATCTGTGATTTCAATAGTCAATCAATTTTTTCCCCATTCAAAACTCCCTGATCTTCAATATATCTTCGCAAACCTTTATAACACGGATCTGTCCAGAAACCGTCTGTATGAATTAACTTTACAGCATCTTGCCTCGCAACTTCTAGCGCCCGATAATCATGAACAACATCTGCCATTTTAAAGTCAGGAAGCCCACTTTGCTTAGCTCCAAAGAAGTCCCCAGGACCCCTTAGCTCTAAATCACGTTCGGACAGAACAAAACCATCGTTTGTTTCTGTCATGATTTTCATGCGTTCTTTTCCAACTTCGGATTTTGGATCAGCTAGTAAAATACAATACGATTGAGCCTCTCCCCGCCCAACTCTCCCTCTCAACTGGTGAAGTTGAGCTAATCCAAATCTCTCGGCATCATATATAACCATAATTGTCGCATTTGGTACATTCACTCCAACCTCGACAACCGTCGTTGATACAAGAATTTGCGTTTCATTTAAACTAAACGATTCCATAACTGCTTCTTTTTCTGAAGAATGAAGACGTCCGTGCATTAAACCGACTTTCCACTTCCCTTTATAGTGCTGATCAAGAATCATATGGACATCAATGGCATTTTGAACATCAATCTTTTCTGACTCTTCAATCAAAGGACAAATGACATAGGATTGTCTGCCTGCATGGAGCTCTTTCTCTATAAAGTCAAGCACACGTTCAAGCATGTCAGGCTTAGCCCAATACGTTTCAATTGTCTTTCTCCCTGCTGGCATTTCATCGATGATGGAAACATCCATATCGCCAAAAACAGAAATAGCTAACGTTCGAGGAATCGGAGTAGCCGTCATAAAGAGTACGTCAGGACTTTCACCTTTATCGCGCAAAACTCTCCGTTGTTCTACGCCAAAACGATGCTGTTCATCTGTAATTACCAAACCAAGTTTATGAAACTGTACATCATCCTGAATTAAGGCATGTGTTCCAACAACTAGCGATAACTCCCCGCTTCCTAACATAGAAAGTCGTTCTGCTCGCTTCTTTCCTTTCACAGAGCCAGATAATAATTCAACGGTTACCCCAAGTGGCTCCAAAAGCCCTTTTAATGACTGAACATGTTGTTCAGCAAGGATTTCTGTGGGGACCATTAATGCGGTTTGATATCCAGCTCGAATAACCGCATACATACAAATAGCAGCAACAATCGTTTTCCCTGATCCTACATCGCCTTGTAATAACCGATTCATTCGATAATTTGATTGAATATCCTTGATAATTTCATCGACAACTCTCTTTTGAGCTGCGGTCAATAGAAACGGAAGATGTCGGATAAAACCTTCTATTTCTTTTTCAGGTACTGCCAGAGCTCGTCCGTTCGTCCGATCTCTATTTGCTTTTCTAAAAGCTTGCATTTTCAACTGGAACAACAAAAATTCCTCATAAACCATACGTCGTCTTGCATGTTTCATTGACTCGGCATTTGGCGGAAAATGTAATCTAGATAGCGCTTCTTTTTTTGTTGGTAATTTGTACGATTGTAATAATTCTTTCGGAAGAATGTCAGGGATATCCGAACCATACTGATTCATCGCCTGGTAAATATACTTTCGGATCGCTTTTATAGTTAATTTACCAGACACTGAATAAATAGGAGCTATTGTTTGTTCTCTCTCTTCTCTCCCTTTTTTTAACTCACTTCCAGTAATCGTCATCCGGTGCTGATCCCACTTTCCGGTAATCGTCAATTCAGTTCCAACCGTAACTTGATTTTTTAAAAAGGCACGATTGAAGAATGTGACTGTCACAAGAATGTGATTGACCAATAAACGAAAGGACAGGCGATTTTTCTTTTTACCAAAATAACGAACAGACACTTCACTTTGAACCGTTCCAACCACAGTTACTCGTTCCTCGTGCAAAACATCATGTAAATCTTTTAGTTGATAATCTTCATAACGAAATGGAAAGTGTTCAAGTAAATCACCTACCGTAAAGATCCGTAATCCTTGTAGTAGCTTAGCTGTTTCATCCCCTATACCATTAACGTCTATCACAGGCCTTTTCATAGCATCATTCATACCTTATCAAGCGACACACCATAGATTTTTGCCACCAGCTCACGTACCTTCGGTGTCGCCGCTAACCCTCCTTGTGCCGTTTCTCTTAAAGCTTCTGGTATCGTTTCCCCAATTTTGTACATAACATCAGTTCCTACTTTAGCAAAAGAAAGAGCCTTTATATATGAACTGGATAATCCAATCATGACTGGAACAATAATGTCAAAGACTGTACGATACTTCATACGATCCCCCCGTTATTCCTACCTAATTATTTGAGAAAAACGACGTAGCCGTCTATTCTCCTTTCTGACCTTTTAAAAAAATAAGGGCGACTCTATGAATTAGCCCCCAACTAGCGAATACAATAGAGGAACAAGTAAAAGTGAAACACTTTTTTGTCTATTGCACACTAGAGGTCAGACAGCTTCTCTTGAGTCACCCTCATATTATCAATTTATCAAGCTTTTGTCATAGCTATTGAAACCGTACCCGGTCCTACATGCGCCCCAATGACAGCCCCGATTGATGTAATGACATCACTTTGAACATCAAACTCTTCTTTAAACTTAGCTATCATTTCCAGAGCTAGTGGTTCATTCACAGCATGAGAAATTCCTACATGAACAGGCCCTGATCCATACTTTTCTTTTAGTATTTCAATAATTCGGTTCATCGCCTTCTTTTGTCCTCGAACCTTTTCAAAAGGATATACTTCTCCCTCTTCCGTTAAAGACAAAATCGGTTTAATTTTCAGCATAGATCCAAAGACTGCAGAAGCTTTCCCAATACGACCATTTTTCTGGAGATATTCTAAAGTGTTTACCATAAAAAAGACATTTGTATCATGTAACAATTCATCTAACCTTGCTCTGCATTGCTCTATTGAATGACCGTCTTTTGCTAATTTCGCTATTTCTACAACGATGATTCCAACTGCATAGGATGCTCGTTTAGAGTCGACGACATGAATAGAGTCTTCTTCATCCATCGATTGCTTAGCAATCGATGCCGCTTGATACGTTCCACTCATTTTCGATGATAAGTGAATCGAAATGATCTTACTTTCGTTATCCTGTAGTAAAGAACGATACACTTCCTCAAACTGATACGGCGTAGGTTGAGAAGTAGAAGGAATAATATTTAATTCTTGTACTTTTTTATAAAATTGGTCAGCTACGAGCGTCACCCCATCTTCATATGATTCTTCATCAGAGAAGATAATATTTAACGGGACAACTGTAATCCCTAAATCTCTCACTAAGTCAGCGGGAATGTCAGCCGTACTATCTGCGACAATTTTTATATTGGGCACTTTACATTCCTCCTTTAATCACTTTACTCAACAGAGACAATATACGAGTAAAGTGGCTGGTTCCCTACGTGTACATCGACTTCTACATCTGGATGTTTTTCTTCTAAGTACGAAACAAGCATTTCTGTTTGATCATTAGAAGCATCCTCGCCTTGTAGAAGTGTAACTATTTCACTTTCATCATCTAACATCTTAGTAAGGAGATCTTTTGTAACTTCGAGAACATTGGCTCCTGAACTAACAATTTTCTTTTCAGAAATACCCATGAAATCATTTTTCTTAATATCTATCCCGTCAATATTTGTATCACGGACTGCAAATGTCACTTGACCTGATTTAACCGTAGTTAATGCATCTTTCATCATTCCAGCATTCACTTCTAATTCTTGCGTTGGGTTAAATGACAATAACGCAGCTAATCCTTGCGGAACTGTCTTCGATGGTACAACAACTGCCTTTTCACTCACAACTTCTGCAGCTTGCTCAGCAGCCATAATGATATTCCCGTTATTTGGCAAAATGATAACCTTTTCGGCATGAACTTCTTCAATAGCATTGACGATATCTTCCGTACTCGGGTTCATTGTTTGACCACCCTCAATGACGACACCAGCTCCTAAACTTTTAAAGAGTTTAGCAATCCCTTCTCCCATTGCGACCGTTACAATGCCAAATTCACTCTTATCCTTTTTCTTCACATTTGGCTTTACATGTGATTCTTGACCATACGCTTCTTTCGTTTCATCAAGAAGATGTGTATGTTGTTCACGCATGTTCTCAATTTTTATATTAATGAGCTCACCATACCTTTGAGCCTTCGTTAATACTTCCCCTGGTTGCTCAGCATGAATATGTACTTTTATTAAATCGTCGTCTGAAACAACAAGCAGAGAGTCCCCAATTTCACTTAATTCTTCTTTGAATTCCGTTTCTACAAACGGGTGCTTTTTTGTTTTTTCCTCATCAATCCTAACCATCACTTCTGTACAAAAGCCAAACTCGATATCCTCAGTTGCCATATAATTTTGCACATTGTGATGTTCAATCTTCACAAGATTATCCATTGAGAGTTCTTCTGACGTCGGGTTATCTGAGAGCTTTTCCCCTTTTAACACAGCAAGAAACCCTTCATAAATATAGACGAGACCTTGTCCACCAGAATCAACAACACCAACTTCTTTTAAAACAGGAAGTAAATCCGGTGTACGCTTTAAAGAGGCTCTCGCTTCCTTTAACGTTTCTTCCATTATATAAATAACATCATCATGTTTTTTAGCTAATGTTATTGAGTGTTTCGCTGCATCCTTCGCAACTGTAAGAATGGTTCCTTCAACTGGCTTCATCACTGCTTTATAAGCTGTTTCAACACCACGCTCAAAAGCTTGTGCTAAATCACTTGCTGTAATTTGCGCTTTTCCTTCTACTTGTTTCGAGAAACCCCTAAATAATTGCGAAAGGATAACACCAGAATTTCCTCTCGCGCCCATTAATAAGCCTTTTGCAAAAGAAGCTGCAACTTTACTCGCGTCATCTTGAATATTTTGTTTCACTTCTTTGACACCTGATGTAATAGATAAATTCATATTTGTTCCTGTATCACCATCTGGTACAGGAAACACATTTAACGCATCTACCACTTTTACGTGTCTCGATAAATTGGCCGCTCCCTCAATAAACATGTAAGAGAGCTTCTTACCTGCAATTTGTTTTGCCACGAACTTTTCCTCCTTACGAAGCGCTTACGGTGTGACGCGGACACCTTGAACAAAAATGTTCACGGAATCAACATCAAGCCCCAACATTTGTTCTAGTTGATATTTCACTTTTGTTTGTACGTTGTAAGCCACCTCAGAGATTTTCGTGCCATAGCTAACAATGATATACATATCAATATGAATTTGTTCTTCATCTTCACGAATGACGACTCCACGGCGGAAATTCTCTTTTCCTAGTAAATCGGTAAGTCCGTCTTTCAGTTGCTTTTGAGAAGCCATTCCAACGATTCCATAACAGTCAATAGCTGCCCCACCAGCAATTGTTGCAACAACATCCTTTGAAATATCTACAACACCTAGTTGCGTTTTCATTTCCATTGACATTCCCATTCCTCCCTCTCGAAGACAAACTTGGTCCATTAACGCCATTTTACTATACTATACCTTAATTTAAAAGCGTATTCGAATCTAAGCTTTTTTTGCAAGTGTCAAGCAAGATTACTTGATAAAGTTTCTAGGAAGCTATTGCATTATAGCAAGGGCTATGCTACTATATTCAAGTATGATTTCAAGGTCTGTATTGGGAATAAGGAGGTGCATATCATGGCACGTAAATGTTATATTACAGGTAGACAAGCTCGCACAGGAAACAAGCGCTCTCACGCACTAAATAAAACGAAGCGCCGTTGGGGTGCAAACGTTCAAAAGGTACGTATTTTAGTAGACGGAAAACCAAAACGTGTATACGTTTCTACTCGCGCACTTAAATCTGGTAAAGTAGAACGTGTGTAAGTTGCGAAACTAAATTTTTACAATTGTAACAAAAAAGCACCGTATACACGGTGCTTTTTTGTTTTACCCTTTTTTTAATGAGTTCAGTACTGCCCTGACAAACCCACCTAAAAACTTAGGTAGCTTGATCGTGTAGAATTTCATAGCTCCTCCTCCTCAACGTGAATAGCCACGGGGATAATGTTAAAGAAACTTGACTCACGACCATAGGACGTGAAGCGAAGTCGCCCCTATCCATCAAGCCATTTGTTCAGACAAGAATCATGATAAGGATAAAAATAATTGCTCCTTTTAAACTAATATATGCAGATACGACAAACTATTCCTATTTTTTATGTCGTACCCTTTTTATTTTGCGTGAGCAAATTATCCTTGTCTTCTATCATTATGCTTATGCCCTATACCCCAATATATGTCTGAAGATAAAGAATGTTCATTCACCCAATGAAAAATCTTGACGCGCACCGACGTATGGAAAATAGCGTTATTCATTGTTCCCCTTGGTAAATCAACTGTGGCAAATAATTTCCTTACAGATTCCTTAATTAAAATATATTTCAGACATAAAAAAGGTTGAAATAATATCAAATAACGCAAAAAAACAACACGTCTATTGACATGTTGTTTTCTTATTAATTTGAAGCGGAACCTCTTATTTCTGATATCGCACGAGTTCTACTTTCTTGCATATAAATAGCTGATCCCGCGACTAGGACATTGGCTCCAGCAGCTACACACTTTTGCGCAGTTTCAGCGTTCACTCCGCCATCAACCTCAATCTCAACATTTAAACCACGTTCTTGAATCATTTTTGCCACTTTCTCAATCTTTGTTAAAACAGATTCAATAAAACGTTGGCCTCCAAATCCAGGGTTAACTGTCATTAATAAAACTAAATCAATATCTTCTATAATCGGTTCGATTACATCTACAGGCGTTGCAGGATTTAAGACAACTCCAGGCTTTACTCCTTGTTCTTTAATAAGATGAATGGTTCGATGTAAATGAGGACATGCTTCTACGTGAACAGATATGATATCCGCCCCAGCTTTTGCAAATTGCGGAATATAAGCATCTGGGTTTTCAATCATCAAATGAACATCCAATGGTAAGTTCGTAATAGGTCGAATCGCTTCCACAACAAGCGGTCCAATCGTTATATTTGGGACAAAATGTCCGTCCATTACATCTACGTGGATATAATCCGCTCCTCCAACTTCTACATCTTTTATTTCTTCAGCCAGTTTAGCAAAATCAGCTGATAATATGGAAGGTGCAATTTTAATCATTTGTCATACCTCTTTTTTTGATTTTTTATCTCTTCTAAAAATTGCAAATAGTGCTTCATTCTTGATTCACTAATTTCCCCTTGTTCAAATGCAGCTTTCACTGCACATTTAGGCTCTGAAGTATGGGAACAACCTCTAAATTTACAGTTTGATGCTTGCTCGTTCATTTCAGGGAAACAAGCTGCTAAATCTTCAGCTGCTAAATCAACAAAATCTAGAGAACTAAAACCTGGTGTATCAGCAACTAGTCCACCGCCAATTTGTAACAATTCAACATGTCTAGTCGTGTGTTTCCCCCGACCTAAATGGGATGAAATTTCATTTGTTTCAATATTTAAATCTGGCTGTAAACTATTCAAAAGTGAAGATTTCCCTACACCTGATTGGCCAGCCACTACACTGACTTTCCGATGTAGGAATGGAACAATCTTATCAATACCATCACTTTGTAGCGTGGATGTCAATAATACCGTATATCCAATGTCTTCATACATTTTTCTGTATGATTCAATCTTTGTCAAGGCATGACTATCTAATAAATCAACTTTGCTTATAATGATTACTGGCGTCAGTCCGTTCGCTTCGATATGAACGAGAAATTTGTCAAGTAGTAACGGGCTAAAATCAGGTTCCAATGCAGAAAAGACTAATAGTGCTTGATCAACGTTAGCAATCGGTGGACGAATTAGTTCATTCTTCCGTTCGAATACATCGAGGATATAGCCATCTGTAACATTTTCTGCTTCAAATTCTACTTGATCGCCAACTAAAGGCTTAATTTGTCTTAAGCGAAAATTCCCTCTCCCTCGACATTGAATAATGCCTTCTTCCGATTGAACATAATAAAAACCACTTAATGCTTTTACAATCATTCCAGTTGCCATTTACAACCTCCTAAGGATATACAAATGACAAGAGCCCAAGCAAATGAAAGCCTCTTGTCAGCATGACATTTAATTCGGATACTCATACGGCTCTGTTTGTTTTTGCAGTTCATCATTAATATACAAATCAAATGAACCACTCTGTGAAGGGGTCACAGTCAATGGCACATAATACTCTTTAGTATTACTAATTGTTTCATCTACAAATACTTGATCTTCCCCATTGGTTGTTGCGTCCCGGTACACAATACGGATCTTAACCGTCTTTCCTTCCTCTATCTCTTGCTCAGACATACTAATCTCTTGTTTGACTTCCCATTGATAAGTAGGTTCTTCTTCCGGTTCCGGTTTTGGTTCCGATTCCGGCTTAGGTCCTTCTGAAACTGTCACTCTCACCATCTCTCCATAATCTAACACCGTATAAGGAACAGGAGTTTGACGAATGACTCTTCCAGACTCAATTGTATCAGAATGCTCATAATCATATTGACCATCTAACCCTACTTTGCTCAAGTAGCTTTTAACAGAAGACTCTTCTTGATTTACCAGATCCTGTAACCGGATCTGGTTTTCTACACTATACGTTAAAAAGACTGTAGTTTCATCAGCTACAACGGACGTTCCTTCTGTAGGAGTTTGAGATAATACGATTCCAGGAGGCTGCTCATCCGTTTCTTGTTCAGTCGTCTCGACCGTAAAGCCCATTCCTCTTAAACGAGACTCAACACTTTTAATGGGCAACCCCACTACATTTTCAAGTTCAATTTCTTCTTGTCCAAGGCTAACATATAACTTTATGGTTGACCTTTCTTTTACGATTGAACCAGGCATCTGACTTTGCCTGACGACATGGTCTTTTTGTATCGTATCATGTTCTATGTCTTCTCGCTCTACGGAGAGATTTTTGGCACGTAATTCCTCCTCAGCCTCTTCAAAAGATAGCTCTATCACATTAGGAACCTCGACTTCACCTACTTGGAAAATAGTAGGCAAGACAAGAAAGGCCGCAACAATCGCTCCGAGCGTTAGAATCGCTACAATAACTAATATCGTAAGCCATTTCTTTGCTTTCTTTTTTTTCTTTGGCTTCGACTCCACCTTTTTTTCGACAGTCTCTTTAGGTGGAATAGTAGACTCTTTAACAGGTGGAATTTCAACCGTCTTTTCTAAGTCTGAACGATCAACATCACGAAAAATCGGAATCGCTTTCGTTACTTCCTCATCACCATCTAATGCAACAAACGGTGCTTCATTTACTCGTTCAGGATTTAACGATGTTGCAACATCCTCTTCCATCTCTTGAATCGTTGGATAACGTTTCAGAGGATCTTTTTCCGTTGCTTTACGAATGATATTTTCAACGCTTTGCGGTAAAGAAGGTACTATTAATCTCGCTGATGGCACCTCACTCTGCAAATGCTTAATCGCAATCGAAACGGCCGTATCCCCAGAAAATGGCAGAACTCCTGTTACCATTTCATACAAAACAATACCAAGCGAATAAATATCAGACTTATAAGTGATATGTCCACCACGCGCTTGTTCAGGAGAGAGGTAATGTACAGAACCCATTACTGAATTCGTGTGTGTTATCGTAGCAGCTGAAATGGCACGAGCGATTCCAAAATCAGTTATCTTAACAATGCCATCATTCCCAATTAAAATATTATGTGGCTTAATATCTCGATGAATAATATGATTCGCATGAGAATGTTCCAGTGCTGCAAGCATTTGCTCCATATACTCAACGGACTCTTCAACAGGAATCGGGCCACGTGATTGTATCAATTCTTTTAACGTTTGGCCTTCAACGTATTCCATTACTATGTAGTACGTGTTACCTTCTTCACCCACATCATATATGTTGACAATATTCGGATGAGCAAGGCTTGTTGCAGACTGAGCTTCACGTCTAAATCGCTTAATAAACTGCTCATCATCTGAAAATTGTGGTTGCAGCACCTTTACAGCAACATAGCGGTCAAGAATGACGTCGAGCGCTTTGTAAACATTTGCCATTCCTCCGCCGCCAATTGTCTCAAGAATCTCATAGCGACCACTTATTCGTTGTCCAATCATTGCTTCATTCCCCTATCAGACCCACTAGTATAATGGATAAGGGCAACCGTTATATTATCTTCGCCACCGCGCTCGTTCGCTAGATTTATTAATTTTTCAGCTTTAGATGATAATTTATCCTCATCCTCAAGATGCGATTTTAATTCATCATTCGTTATCTTGTTCGTTAATCCATCTGAGCATAATAAAATCGATTGTTCTTCCTCTACTTGCAAAGTTGTCACATCAATCTTTATTTCACGCTCTGTCCCAAGTGCACGTAAAAGTACATTTCTTCTCGGATGATGTTCCGCTTCTTCTTGAGAAATCTGTCCGTTACGAACAAGTTCTTGAACAAGAGAATGATCGGATGTCTTTAAGTGAAACCCAAATTCATTGAACACATAAGCACGGCTATCACCTATATGAGCAATCGAGATAAATTCTTCTGTGCATAAGGCAACAACAAGTGTTGTCCCCATGCCGCGACACTCTTCATGTTCGTCGGCATGAGAATATAGTTGCTCATTTAATAATTCAAATTGACTCACAAGCCACTTTTCCGCCTCTACTACAGAAGAAATTTCTGGAACGTTCTCCCATGTACTTCGAAGAAAATCTGTCGTCATCGCGCTAGCTACATCACCAGCACGATGTCCCCCCATTCCATCAGCAACAACCGCCAGAATCCCTATATCGTTTTTGAAAACCCCACCACTGTCTTCATTATGAGCACGAACTTTTCCTACATCTGTTCGAAATGTAAACTCCATCTCCAAAAGTCACCTCGTCTCTTCTTTCCGCTCCTTTGCTCGAAGCTGTCCACAAGCTGCGTCAATATCATGTCCTTGTTCTCGTCTAATGGTCACGTTGATATTACGATTTTTCAATACTTCTTCAAACGCAAATATTTGATCTCTTGGCGTACGAACGTAATCACGCTCTAACACATAATTTACAGGAATTAAATTCACATGACATTTTAGATCTTTAATTAAATCAGCTAATTGTTCTGCATGTTCTTCTTGATCATTAACTCCACCAAATAAGCCGTATTCAAAAGTCACTCTTCTTCCTGTTTTCTCAATGTAATAGCGAATTGATTCCATCAGTTTTGGTAATGGCCATGCTCGGTTTACTGGCATAAGCTTACTTCTAATTTCCGTAGTTGGAGCATGTAGGGAAATCGCAAAGTTTATTTGCATTTTTTCATCTGCAAATTTATAGATTTTCGGAACAACACCACTTGTTGAAACCGTTATATGACGTGCTCCAATATTGAGCCCCTTATCATGATTAACCGTTTTTAAGAAAGGGACGAGTTCTTCGTAGTTGTCAAATGGCTCACCAATCCCCATCACAACAACAGAACTAACTCGCTCCTGCACCTCATCCATTGCCCGTTGTGATTCAAGTACTTGTGCAACAATTTCACCTGCTTCAAGGTTTCGTTTCAAGCCGCCAAGAGTAGATGCACAGAACGTACAGCCCAGTCTACAGCCAACTTGAGTTGTTACACATACACTATTACCATAGTCATGACGCATGACAACTGTCTCAATCGAGTAACCATCATGCAGCTCAAATAAAAATTTCACTGTACCATCAGAAGACACTTGCCTAGTGACAATTTTTAATGTCGTTAATACGAATGATTTCGACAACTTTCCGCGTAAATCCTTTGAAAGGTTTGACATTTGCTCAAATTCAGTAACTCGTTTTTGATAAAGCCATTCAAAAATTTGAGTCGCACGAAACGTTGGTTCACCTTGTTCTTTTAACCAGTCTTGTAATGCATCAAATTGCATAGAATAAATGGACTGAAGTTGCCCAGTATCCGGTATTTCCACTGTCGTTTTTAATTCTTCCATCATCGAACACCTTTTCTATCAGTTATTGTTTAATAAGACTTGCAATAAAGAAGCCATCAGTTTGAAAATCTTGCGGAAGTATTGTTATCATTCCCTCTCGATAACGACCTACTACTTTTTCAGGAAGTCTATCTCGTAACGTCTTGTCTAGTTGAAATTCTGGATGCTCAGCTAAGAAAGCGGCGACACTTTCTTCATTTTCATCTTTATCTACCGTACACGTACTATAAATAAGTGTACCTCCTGATTTCACAAATGGGGCAACTGAGTGCAAGATTTCTAGTTGAATTTTCTTTATTGCTTTAATGTCTTGTTCCCTTTTTGACCATTTGATATCAGGCTTTCTTCTAATCACACCAAAGCCACTACAAGGGGCATCAACTAATACACGATCAAATGGTTGTACGACTTTTTCATGTATTTTTCTTGCATCCATTGCTTCTGCCATAATACAAGTTAAACCAAGTCTGTTTGCTTGCTCATGTATGAGCTTCACTTTATGATCATGTAAATCAAAGGACAAAACGGTACCCGTATCGTCCATTTGTTCAGCAATGTGAGTTGATTTTCCTCCAGGGGCTGCACACGTATCCGCTACACGCATTCCTGGAGTTGCTCCGACAGCTCGCCCAACTAACATAGAACTTTCATCTTGAGCTGTTACATACCCTTGTTTATACGTGTTTGTTTGAAAGATATTTCCCTTTTCCACAACAATCGCATCCGGTGATAGCTCGCCTCGATTAACATCAAGTCCTTCTTCCCTTAATAGCTCTAACACTTCATCAACCGTTGCTTTTACTTGATTCACCCGAACGGTAACAGATGGTGGAGTAAGGCTAGATAAGCACATCGCCTTGGTCTCTTCAAAACCATATTGATGAATCCAACGTTCCAAGATCCACGCTGGAAAGCTCGTTTCAAGAGCTAACTTTTGCATTTTGTCTCCTACATCATCGATAGAAGGTAAGCCCTCGCGTAGTATTGACCTCAGGACACCATTTATCATCCCGCTAATTCCTTTATGACCTCTTTTTTTAGCTATTGTTACAGCCTCATGGACGACAGCACGTTCAGGTACTCGGTCTAAATAAACGAACTGATAAACAGAAAGTCTTAATAGCACTTTTACCCAATCCTGCAAGGAATCTACTCCTTTTTTCACAAAAGCTTGTAAGTAAAAATCTAGAGTACTCTTGCGCTGAATGGTCCCATAAACAATTTCTGTTAACAGCCCAACATCACGAGGATCCAAGTTTGCACGATTAACCGTTTGATTTAATAATAGATTGCTGTATGCTTGATTCTTTTCAATTTGAAGCAAAACGTCTAACGCTACTTCGCGAACTGGTTTACTCATTTCATTCTCCTAGCTTTACTCCAGTAGTTAAATGGGCTCCTGCACCTCGAATAAACGACCGCGCATCCATCTTCTTCTTACCTGAAGGTTGAAGTTCTGTTATCTTAATGGCTACTTGATCACCTGTAGATACGACAATTCCATCTTCTTCTATACGTTCAATTGTACCTGGCTCCATTGTTTTCATGGCATCTACTTTCTTTGCCCACCAAACTTTTAAAGGCTTTCCTTCGAGCGTTGTGTAGGCAACAGGCCACGGATGCATCCCACGAATTTGGTTGTACAAGTCCGCTCCCGAACGATTCCAATCAAGGAGCTCCATTTCACGGGAGATGTTGCGAGCAAAGGTTACTTTAGATTCATCCTGCTTTATCGGTTTCAAATTTCCATTTACTAACTTAGGAATCGTATCTAGTAATAAACCCGCACCTGCCATGCTCAATTTATCAAACATCGTTCCAACATGGTCTTCTTCTTCAATTGGCACACTCACATGAGAAAGCATATCACCTGCATCTAATTTTTCAACCATATACATAATCGTCACGCCCGCTTCTTTTTCTCCATCGATAATCGCCTGATGAATCGGAGCTCCTCCCCGGTACTTTGGTAAAAGAGAGGCATGTACGTTAATGCACCCAAGCTCCGGATAGTCTAGCAGCTCTTTTGGTAATATTTGTCCAAATGCCGCTGTCACAATTAGATCTGGCTTGTAAGAGAAAACTCTATCTAGTTCAAACTGCTCACGAATTTTTTTTGGTTGAAGCACATCTATTTGATGCTTTTGTGCCTCAACTTTAACTGGGGTTGGAGTTAAAATGCGTTTTCTTCCAACAGGACGATCAGGTTGAGTGACAACTGCTACAACGTCGTACCCTGCTGTCACCAAATTTCTTAAAACAGCAACAGAAAAATCTGGAGTCCCCATAAAAACAATTTTCATATAGCTAACCGCCTTTCACACATACGTTGCCTACTCACATAGTTTCACTTTTTATCATCTATCTAATACCCCATGAGGTCAATACGAATGCTGCATCATTATATGCTTAAAGATGTCAAACCCTGTTCATCCTATTTTCAATGGCTATGCCCATTGCTTCAAGGTTGTACAAAAAGGTCGACTTTTGACCTTTTTGTACAACCTCTATTAAGTAAATAAATAAGGGTGCAAATCTATCGAAACTTGCAAGTTCCCTTGATTGATTTCACGAATAAAATGTTGCCTGATTTCACGTAAAGTTTCAAGTAACCTCGGCTCGTTTCTGTATTTTATCATGCATTGATATCGATATCTATCTTTTATACGCGCAAGTGGTGAAGCTACCGGACCAAGAACAGTTGTTGATTCTAAAAGCTCTCTTTTCAGAAATGAAACCACTTTTTCAGATACCGTTATGACATTTGTCAATTCAGGATGAGAAATCGTAATTAACACCATAAACACGTATGGTGGATATAATCCCACTTTACGTTGATTCATCTCCATTTGAAAGAACTGCTCATAATCATGAGATTTCACAAGCTCGATGCTATAATGATCTGGCGTATATGATTGGATAATTACCTCACCTTCCAAATCATGTCGTCCCGCTCTTCCACTCACTTGTTCCATTAACTGAAATGTACGTTCAGCTGACCTAAAATCAGGAATATGAAGCATTGAATCAGCTGCAAGCACCCCCACTAGAGTAATTTTCGGAAAATCAAGGCCTTTGGCAATCATTTGAGTTCCAAGTAAAATATCAGCTTCTCCTCGACCGAACGCTGAAAGAAGCCTTTCATGTGATCCTTTACGTCTTGTTGTATCAATATCCATTCGAATGACTTTTGCTTCTGGCAACACTCTCGTTAGTTCTTCTTCTACCTTCTGCGTTCCTGAACCAAAAAATCGAATATGTTCACTCCCACAAGATTCACATTTGTTAGGCATTTTTTCTTCATGACCGCAATAATGACATTTCAAAGTGTGATGAGTTCGATGATAGGTTAGGGAAATATCACAATGTTCGCAAGTAGCTACATATCCGCAGTCTCGACACATAACAAACGTCGAATACCCTCTTCGGTTTAAAAAAAGAACCGTTTGCTCACCTTTTTCAATTCTATCTCTTAATTTTTCAAGCAAAGCATACGAGAACATCGACCTATTCCCATTGCGAAGTTCTTCACGCATATCTACAACTTGAACGGTTGGCATTGCCCGACTATGTACTCTTTCAGTTAGCGGAAGGAGCTTATACACACTCTTCTTTGCCCTAGCATATGACTCTAAAGAAGGAGTAGCACTCCCTAAAATAACAGGACATTGATGATGTTTCCCACGAAAAATAGCAACATCTCGAGCATGATACCTCGGGTTTTCTTCTTGTTTGTAGCTTGTCTCATGTTCTTCATCAATGATAATAATTCCTAAATTTGTAAAAGGAGCAAAAATGGCAGACCTTGCACCGACAACAACCTGCACTTCTTTTCTTAAGATTTTCCTCCACTCATCGTATTTCTCGCCCATTGAGAGACCTGAATGAAGAACAGCCACTTTTTTTCCGAAGCGCCCTTTAAATCGTTGCACCATTTGCGGGGTTAATGAAATTTCAGGGACGAGCACAATCGCTTCTAGCTCTTGTTGAAGTGCTTGGTCAATTGCTTGTAAATATACCTCCGTCTTCCCACTACCTGTTACACCATGAAGCAAAAATGTATGATGACTTTTTGTTTCAAGAGAATCAAGAATTGGTGTTATCACTTCTTGTTGCTGTTCTGTCAGTTTTAAAGGAGACGTCTGCTCATATTCTACACCAGCAAGAGGATCACGATATACCTCTTTTTCAAACTCCTGAACGAACCCTTTTTTCACTAACGTCGTAATCGTTTGCCTAGTCATTCCGGTTTCTTGAAGCAGCAGCTGTACAGAAATCGGTTGTCCAAGTGATTGTATGTAAGCTAGAAGCTCCCGTTGTTTCGCAGCTCTTGCAGGTATATCCTTGACTGTTGATTTTTCTGACACTTTCACATATCGCTCCGTTTTCTTTTTCCCTTTTTCTTCTATTTGATAACAGACCTCAAGCCTTTCTTCTTTAACAGCTTGTTGAATCTCCTTCAGACTCACGTTGTTATCTTTTAACAGGTCATTCCAGAGTGGGTTCTTGCCTCCTTGAAAGTATGGACGAATGGAAGGAGGTACTGTTTCGATATGAGCAAGTAAACGTAATTCTTTTTTTACTTTCGTACGAAGTGCAGCAGGAATCATAAGTTGATAAGCTGATAATTGAAAACAAAGAGTTTCTTCTGATAACCAAGCACCGAGTGAAAGTAACTCATCTGTTAATACTGGAACGACATCTAATAGATCATCAATTGGTTTTGTTTTATGAAAAGTAGACTCTTTTGCAACATCAACAACAAAGCCTTGAATCTTACGAGGCCCAAATGGAACAATGACTCGTAATCCTGGTTGGATGATTTCCTCCCATTCTTTCGGTATATCGTAATCAAATAAACGGTCTGTTTGCGAAGTAGGTACATCTACAATCACTTTTGCGATCATGAATTCTCATGCCTTTTTAAATAGGAAATAATGTCATCTATTATACATGTTGCAGCTTCATTTTTTGATAGAACAGGATATTCTTTTTTCTCGCCGTCCTTGGCAATTGTCATAATAATATTTGTATCCCCTTTGAAACCAGCACCCTCTTGCAAAATATTGTTCGCAACAATGAGATCAAGATTTTTAGAATGTAATTTGTTCAAAGCATACTTTTCTACGTGTTCAGATTCAGCCGCAAAACCAATAAGCAATTGCGTTGTTTTTTGTTCACCGATTGTTTTTAATATATCTATCGTTCTCTCCATTTCAACAGACCATGTTCCTGGTTGTTTTTTTCGCTTATGCAAAAACGTATCCTTTGGTCTGTAATCAGCTACTGCTGCTGATTTAATGACAATATCGGCGTTAACAAAATACTTCATCACGGCCTCATACATATCTTGTGCAGAGATTATGTGTACCACTTCTACCCCATCTGGTACTTGTAAATGCGTCGGACCGGAAATCAAGACGACCTCTGCCCCTTGTTCTTTTGCAGCTTGTGCTAGTGCATATCCCATTTTCCCTGAAGAATGATTTGTAAAATACCGTACTGGATCGATTCGTTCTTGTGTTGGTCCAGCAGTGATAATAACTTTTTTCCTTGCTAAAAGGTTCCTACTCTGAATAGAAAAATGCTTTTGTAAAATTTGAAGAAGATCTTCCGGTTCTGCCATTCTGCCTTTTCCTGTCCACCCGCATGCTAAATAGCCTTCTTCACCATCAATCACTTTGTAACCATCTTCTTTTAAAGAACTAATATTTCTTTGAACCGATGCACGATTATACATGTTAACATTCATCGCAGGCGCAAGATAGGTCGGAGCAGTTGTCGCAAGCATTGTTGTTGTAAGCATGTCGTCTGCTATGCCATTAGCGAGCTTTGCAAGAACATTTGCTGTTGCAGGCGCAACAAGGATCACATCGGCCCAATCAGCGATATCAATATGAGCAATTTTCGTTGGATCTGGCTCATTAAATGTATTATCATATACAGGGTTACGCGAAAGGGCTTGAAATGTAAGAGGGGTAACAAATTCCTTTGCTGATTCAGTCATGATGACTTTTACATTCGCCCCCGCCTGTACTAATTTGCTTACTAACGCAGCTGCTTTAAATGCAGCTATTCCCCCACTCACTGCAAGAATCACATTCTTTCCATTTACCATCTCGTCCACCTGCTCCCAGCTATAAATAATTTGTATGATTTATGTTCAACACAGACGCAATGAGCATAGCTGCTTCCTAGTTTTAAGCTATTGCATCTACTTTTTATACTGTGTCATCCTCATAGAAAAAAAGACTGACTCAAAAGATTCAGACCCCCTGCAACAATCTCTACGAACACAATGTGCCTACTGGGGTCTAAAACTTACGTGTTGAGTCAGCCTCTAGCTCTTATTCCTCATCTTCTAATGGGGTAATTCGTGTAAACTGCAAATGATCATCAATAATTTCTTCAAGTGCAATCCCTACCGGCTTATAAGATACAGGACGATGCACCATAGGTCCACGGGATAAATCTTCCTTAATCTCACGTGCTCGTTTAGCTGAAACCGTCACAAGCGTGTACTTTGAATCTAGTTTTGTTAAAAGCGAGTCAATAGAAGGATATAGCATTAGTTGACCTCCACAAGTTGTTTATATTTTTCAATTAAGCGTTCACGTTTGCAATGTTCTGCTGTTACAATTGACTTTATTCGTTCAACAGCTAAATGAACTTGATCGTTTTCTACGACATAGTCATATTTTTTCATCATTTCAATTTCTTCACGAGCTACTGTCATTCGTTTATTAATAATATCTTCTGTTTCCGTCCCACGTCCAACAATACGACTTCTCAGCTCTGCTAAACTCGGCGGCATTAAGAAAATAAACACACCTTCAGGAAAGCGTTCCTTAACTTTTAATGCACCTTGAACTTCAATTTCCAGAATGATATCTTGACCACTGTCAATCGTTTCTCTCACATACTCAATCGGCGTACCATAGTAGTTCCCAACATACTCTGCCCATTCTAATAATTGATCTTGTTCAATCATATTTTCAAATTGCTCTCTCGTTTTAAAAAAATAATTGACTCCATCCTGCTCCCCTTCTCTAGGAGACCTGGTCGTGGCAGATACTGAATATTGTACGGACGTATCCTCCTGACGTAATGCTGTGCAAACCGTCCCCTTCCCAACACCTGCGGGACCTGATAATACAAGTAATAGACCTTTCTCTTTCTTCATGGAAACCTCCTACATACATCTTACATTCAACTTATGTATTCTAACATATTCCTGATTAGTCTTCACCTGTATCATCTTTAGTAGTCAAACGCTGAGCTACTGTTTCAGGCTGAACAGCACTTAATATTACGTGATCACTATCAGCAATAATAACAGCACGAGTTCTACGACCATATGTTGCATCAATTAACATATTGCGATCTCTTGCGTCTTGAATAATTCGTTTAATTGGTGCTGACTCTGGACTGACGATGGAAATAATTCGATTCGCTGATACAATATTCCCAAACCCGATGTTTATTAGTTTTATGTTCATTTCTACTTACCCCACTTCAGGAGAGTCGCAACACTCTCAACATTGTTATCCAAACTAATCTAACTATATACGAAAATTCGTTCGAATTCTAGCTCCTATTCAACATTTTGTACTTGTTCTTTTAATTTTTCAAGGTATCCTTTCATCTCTACAACCTGTTGCCTTATCGATGTATCAGGAGCTTTAGAGCCAATCGTATTCACTTCTCGATTCATCTCTTGTACAAGAAAATCAAGACGCCTTCCTATGGCTTCGCCTTTTACCAGCATGTATTTCATGTATTGATTGCAATGAGCACGTAAGCGTACAAGCTCCTCACTAACATCCATTTTCTCTGTGAAAATGGCGATTTCAGTAAGAAGCCTTGATTCATCAATTTCTATTTCCTCATTTAAAAAAGAACGAATTCTTTGGTCAAGCTTTTCACGGTAACGTCCAATTAATGAAGGAAGCAACTTTTCAATTTCATCGCAGCAATGTTGCAATTTATCTAACCAGCCCATCATATCCTGTTGTAAGTAAGCCCCCTCATTCTCCCTCATTCTATTAAATGACAAAAGAGCATCGGTAAGGCCTTTTAAGATTGACCTTTCTTCCTGTTGCCAACTTTCATTGCTAATTTCTTCAACCTGAGCGATCGTTGTGTCCATTAAAAGAGCACTAATCTCAAGCTTCGTTTCTTGACCAAGCTTTTCGTTTATTACTTTTGAAGCTGACACATACTGATCAAGCAGCTCTTCATCTAAAGTGAGAACACGTTTCTTATTTGTTTTCTCTTCTACATGCACAGAAACGTCTATTTTTCCGCGTAGAACATGCTCCTTGATTTGTTTACGTATTTTATCTTCCAATGCTAGCAATTCATATGGTAATTTGATTTGACTATCAAGAAATCGGTGATTTACAGCTTTTATCTCAATTGAAATTTCTCCACACTCACTATCAATTTGAATAGAACCATACCCTGTCATACTTTTCATTGTTATCACATCCAACTATCATTTTACAAAAAAAAACCATATGCAACAAGTAAGTAGAATTAAACAAAGAGGTTGACCCTAAAAGCGTCGACTAGACAGTAGGTAAAGTCTGTCTGGAGCTTCATCCTGAGTCAACCAATCCAATCTTATTTCTTTTTTAGCAGTTGGAAACCTCCAAGAACAACCGTTGGAATAGAAGCCATTGCCAGCACAAGTAACCATTCACGCCCATTTAACGCGACCGTATGGAATACCGTTTGCAATGGTGGATAATAAATAACAGCGAGCATTAATAATGTTGAAATGAATACAGCTCCAACTAAATAGCGATTTTCAAACGGATTACGATGGTACACGGAATACTCACTTCGACAATCAAAAACGTGAATGAGTTGGGCCATAACAAGTGTAACAAAGGCAACTGTTTGTGCCCTCGTTAAATCGTTCGGATCAGCTTGTAATGTCACCCAGAAAGCAACAAGTGTAACAACCCCAATCATAAAACCGCGACTTACAATTTTCCATGTCAAACCGCGAGCAAATACACCTTCGTTCGGACTTCTTGGTGCTCGTTTCATCACATCCCCTTCAGCCTGATCCATTCCAAGAGCCATTGCTGGCAACCCGTCTGTCACAAGATTAATCCAAAGTATTTGAATAGCGACTAATGGCAACGGCATCCCGAGCATCATCGCAAACAACATCACGAGAATTTCACCGACATTAGACGCCATCATATAACGGATAAATTTACGAATATTCTCGTAAATATTTCGTCCTTCTTTAATAGCCGCTTTAATGGTCGCAAAATTATCATCACTTAAGATAAGAGAAGAGGCCTCTTTTGCAACGTCTGTACCCGTAATTCCCATTGCAATCCCTATATTTGCTGCTTTGATAGCTGGTGCATCATTCACTCCATCACCAGTCATTGCTACGATATGCCCTTTAGCTTGTAGCGCTTTAACGATCTTTAACTTATGTTCCGGGGAAACTCGTGCATACACATCAACATCATCCACGACTTCCTCAAGCTCAGCAACACTCATTTTTGAGAGAGTTTGCCCGTCTAACACCTTCCCCTTTTTTGATAAAATTCCTAACTGACTTGCAATCGCTGCTGCTGTTATCTTATGATCACCCGTAATCATAACCGTTTTAATACCAGCTTGCCTACATTCATCAATAGAATCCTTTACCTCGGGTCTAGGCGGGTCGATCATCCCTTGCAAACCAATAAGCGTTAACCCACGTTCTGCTTCAAAAGGTTGCTTACATACTTCTTTTTCAGGAAGCGGTCTATACGCTATTGCAATCGTTCGTAAGGCATTCCCTGCCAAGTGATCAATAATTCCTTCAACCTCTGTACGTCTTCTTGAAGTGAGAGCTTCTTCATTGGTTCCATAGACAAGTTTGTTACAGCGTCCTAGCACAACATCAGGAGCACCCTTTGTTATCACATAGGACCTACCTTTTTGATCTTTCACAATAACAGACATCATTTTTCTTGCTGAGTCAAAAGGAAACTCTAGTACTCTTGAAAAATGCTTTTCAAGTCCTGTTTTTGTATACCCAGCTTTCATTGAAGCGACAACTAGTGCTCCCTCAGTAGGATCACCGTCAATTACGTACTCTGTCACTTGTTTTCGTAACATGCCTTGTTTCCCTGTTTTTTCTACTAAATTAGCATTATTACAAAGCCATCCATAGCTTAGTAGTTGCTGTAATTTACGATCTCTGCTAGGGTTAATCTTTTTTCCATTTTGTGTAAATGTTCCTGCAGGTTCATATCCTCCTCCGGTTATTCCCCAAAATTGGCCACCACTCCAGGCATGGGTAACGGTCATCTTGTTTTGCGTTAATGTTCCTGTTTTATCCGAACAAATGACAGAAGCGCACCCTAGTGTTTCTACTGCTGGGAGTTTCCTAACGATCGCTTTACGTTTAATCATTCGCTGAACGCCAAGTGCTAGAGCAACCGTTACAATTGCAGGAAGTCCCTCAGGAATAGCCGCAACTGCAAGTGACACACCTGCTAAAATCATCGTATACACATCATGACCTTGTAACACACCAATTATGACAACAAGGGCAGTTAATACTAATGCGACAGCAATTAATATTTTTCCTAACTGTTCAAGACGACGTTGCAGCGGTGTCACAAGAGTTATCGTTGATTGCAAGAGATGAGCAATCTTGCCCATTTCCGTCTTCATTCCTGTCCCGACGACTACACCAATTCCACTTCCTTGTGTCACAAGTGTTCCCATAAATGCCATATTAGACTGGTCACCTAGTTCTATGTGTTCTCCATTTAGCAAATGTTGCTGTTTTTGTACAGGAACGGATTCTCCTGTTAAAGAAGACTCTTCAATACGTAATCCATTTGTTTCAAGAAGACGCAGGTCTGCTCCAATCCGATCCCCACTAGAAATTTTCACAATATCACCAGGAACGACTTGTACAGACAAAACCTTTTTCCATGCACCTTGCCTTAGTACTTGCATTTGCGGAGCTGATAGTTCTTTTAGCGCATCAAGTGACTTTTCTGCTTTTCGTTCTTGTACAAAACCAAGAATTCCATTTAAAAGAACAATAATCATAATGGTAATAGCATCAATATACTCCCCAAGCATACCGGAGATAAAAGTAGCCGCTAATAAGACAAGAACCATAAAGTCTTTAAATTGGCCAAGAAAGACAAATAATGCAGATGGTCTTTTTCCTTCCTCTAACTTATTTTCCCCGTACTTCTTTAATCTTTTTTCTGCTTCTTTTTCTGTTAACCCCTTTTCTATATTTGTCCCAACGGATAAGGTTACTTCCTGTTCCTCTAACTTGTACCAATTCATCTCGAGTCACCCCACATGATAGTCTCTTTTCGCATTTCTTAACCGATTTTAGAGAAGGCTTATCCAATCGTTTATACAAGCCATCATATTCAGTGAAGATGGAAAACATGCTATACTCATAAGAGCAATCCTCCAAAAAAAATGTAAGAGCCTAGATAACATGTAGATTTGGAGGTATCACCATATAAGGAAGTCTGGAGCGAAGGAAAGGGATGATATAGCCATGTCATTTGATGGATTTATGACAAGGGCGATGACACACGAGCTTGAAACGTTGTTAACGTCAGGAAGAATATCTAAGATTTATCAACCATATAAAACGGAACTTATTTTTACCATTCGTGCAAAAGGAAAAAATCATCAATTATTATTGTCAGCTAACGCTAGCTTTGCAAGGATACACATAACCAAGGAAAAATACGATAACCCTTCTGTCCCACCAATGTTTTGTATGTTACTACGTAAGCACTTAGAAGGAAGCCTCATTGAGCGTATTGAACAACTTGATATGGAACGTGTCATCATCTTCCATATTAAAAATAAAGATGAACTCGGTGATGAAACGTTTAAACAACTGTATGTCGAAATTATGGGTCGTCATAGTAATATAAGCTTGGTCGATAAAAAATCGGGATTAATCTTAGATAGCATAAAGCACATCAGCCCTGCTCAAAGTAGCTATCGTACAGTGATGCCAGGTCAACCTTATAAACTCCCTCCTGAACAGCATAAAGCAAATCCTTTTGAGCTGAACCGGGACGAGTTACTGAAACGAATTGACTTTAATGCTGGGAAGATTGACAGGCAGTTAGTTGAGCAAGTTGCTGGACTGTCTCCTCAATTAGCTAAGGAAATTGTCTTTCAGGCAGGAACCGTTGTAAACCGAACAACCTTACCCACTGCTTATTTAGACATGATCAAAACACTAAAAGAACATGTCTATAATCCCGAAATGATTACAACAGATGGGAAAGAGGCATTTTCTATTCTCCATTTAGAGCATTTGAAAGGCGAGAGGAAAACCTTTGAATCAGTAAGTAATTTAATTGATCGCTTCTACTATGGAAAAGCTGAACGAGATCGCGTAAAACAACAAGCGCATGACTTAGAACGCTTCCTGCGAAACGAATGGCAAAAGAACAAAAAGAAAATAAAGAAATTAGAACAAACATTGAATCAAGCTGAACGTGCCAAGGAATTTCAAAAGCTTGGTGAGCTTTTAACAGCTAATTTACATATGGTAAAGCGTGGTGACAAACAGATAGAAGTAATGGATTATTATGATGAAGAAGGTGGCATGATTCTTATTAAGCTTGATCCACAGAAATCACCTTCAGTTAATGCACAAGCGTATTACAAGAAATATAACAAAGCAAAGAACTCCGTAGCAGTTGTATTAGAACAAATTGAAAAAGCGAAAGAAGAGGTCATCTATTTTGACCAACTTATTCAACAAATGGAAAGTGCAGCTCCTAGAGATATAGAGGAAATACGTGAGGAACTTATTGAAGAAGGCTACATTCGTAGACGTCTTAAGCAGCAAAAGAAAAAGAAAGAAACAAAGCCACAACTTGATCAGTATCTCTCAAGTAGCGGAGTCGAATTTTATGTTGGCAAAAACAATAAACAAAATGATTATGTGACAAATAAATTTGCCAGACAAGACGAAATTTGGCTACATACAAAAGATATTCCAGGTTCTCATGTTGTCATAAGAAGTATAGAACCAGATGAACAAACATTGCTTGAAGCAGCTACTGTGGCAGCCTTTTTTAGCAAAGCAAAACAATCTAGCTCTGTGCCTGTTGATTACACAAAAATTCGCCATGTCAAAAAACCGAATGGTTCCAAACCTGGATATGTCATTTACGATAATCAGACAACGATATACGTTACACCCGATGAAGACCTTGTCCGTTCACTTAGAAAATAGCCTCGGAGCCGTTCTCGCTTCATCGCGAGTCTTTTAAAGGTCGGTTTCACCTTTAGCAGTGCCCTCGAGAAAGCCGAGGTGGTTCCTCGGCTTTCTCACCTTAAAATCTCCATTAATACTAGAATATTGAGCTTTTGTTTATAATTTCCTTCGTCAATAATAACATCACCTTCTATTTCACTTAATACAAAAAAACAGACCACTCTTTTATGAGAATCGTCTGCTTAAAAACTTACTTTACTGCTATTGTAATCGTTGCTAATCCATCCAATACAGATGTATGTTGAACCTTCTGCATATTCAGCTCAGTCAATAATTCGTGTAACTCTGCGTCTGAGTAACGATGCCTTTTCGTTGAAACATTCGACCACGCTAGCAAAGATTCACGCTCAAATCCGGTAAATTGATGTTGTTCTGCATACTGAGCAGCCGATTCCGCACACATTTCTGGTGATGGATTTAACATCGCAATCACTCCACCGTGTTTCACCACTCGAACCATCTCACCTAGACCCCTCTTTGGTTCTGGAAGGAGAAACATGACACAAGTTGACAAAGCCACATCAACTTTGTTGTTCTCTAAAGGCAGTCTATAAGCATCTCCAATTAGTAGCGAGCTCTTGGCAGGACCTCGCTCCAATAACTCACGACTTTTCTCCACCATTTCCTTTGATAAGTCTATCCCGATAAGTTCGCTCGCTTGTGAAACGCCACGCTCAAGCAACCTCCCTGTTCCACAACCGATATCTAAAATAGTTTTATTACTCCAAATACCGGAAAGAACTTTTAGCTGATCATGAATAGATGAGAGCCATTTCGTTTGTGTCATAGCATCGAAAAAATCTACGAGATCATCAAAGTCTGTACCATTCATTTTCCTCATGCCTATGCCCCCTCCCGCCCGTAAAACACCTAAATGAGAGATTAAACTTGTTCTATCATCCAATCTTGTGATGTTGGATCTTTCCGCCATTCATTCAAACGTTGTACTTGATCAGCTGTAATCGTCCCTTTCCCTTTAGCCACTTCAAGTAATGTTGAATATGATGTTAACACATAAGTTGGGATGTTAGCCTCTTTGAGTGCGTCATACGCCTTTTGAAATTCGTATGTAAATATTGCTACAATCGCCACTACCTCTGCACCATTTGAACGTAATGCCTCTGCAGCTTGAATGACACTACCACCGGTTGAAATTAAATCTTCAACAAGGACTACTTTTTGTCCTTTTTCAATTTTGCCTTCAATTTGATTTTGTTTGCCGTGACCTTTTGCACTTCCTCTTACATAAATCATTGGCAATTCTAATTTATCAGCTAACAATGCTGCATGTGGAATACCTGCCGTAGCTGTACCAGCAATCACATCAACTTCGATTTTTTCTAAAAGTTCTACAAATCCCACGATAATATCTTTACGAACTTTTGGGTAAGAAAGTGTTAAACGGTTATCACAGTAAATTGGTGACTTCATCCCTGACGTCCACGTAAATGGATCATTTGGACGCAAATGAACAGCACCAATATCTAATAAATGCTTAGCAATTTGCTCTTTCATAACTAGCCCTCCCAGTCTTGTTTCATTTCTTGATATACTTTGAGTGGATGTTCTGCAGTTGTGATGCTTCTTCCAACGACAATTCCCCAGCTTCCTAGTTCTCTTGCTTCTTCTGGAGTCACAACACGCTTTTGATCACCAACTACATCTTCTTTACGACGAATCCCAGGACAAACTGTATAAAACGATGTCCCACAAGAATCTTGAATAAGAGGAACTTCTTTTGCCGAACAAACGACCCCATCAACTCCACTTTCTTGCGCAAATGAAGCATACGTTCTCACTACTTCATTGAGTTGTTGATTGATAAGCAATTCACTTTGCATCGTTTCTTCATCCGTACTCGTTAACTGAGTTACCGCAATTAAGATAGGTCTTTTCCCCCCCGCCTTCGTACCTTGCTCTAACCCATCACGAGCTGCACTCATCATTTTCTTCCCGCCAGCTGCATGAACATTAACAATATCTATATCTAAACTAGCAAGCTCTCGCATCGTTCTTTGTACTGTATTTGGAATATCATGTAATTTCAAGTCAAGAAATATTTGATGTCCGCTTTCTTTTAATTCATGAATCACTTGTCTGCCTTCACGATAAAATAACTCCATCCCAACCTTTACAAAAAGAGATTCTCCATTAAATTGATCTAGAAGGGCTCTACGTTTTGCTACATCATCTAAGTCTAAGGCAATTATGAGTGGACGTTGCATTGCTTCCAACTCCCTCCAATAAGATCTTGCACATGGTCAACTTCTAATTCATCAAGCAGTGCCGGAAGTTCCTCTATAATTGTTGGACATACAAACGGATCAGTAAAATTCGCTGTTCCTACCGCAATTGCACTAGCACCTGCAAGCATAAATTCAACAACATCTTCTGCTGTATAAATTCCGCCCATCCCGATAATCGGAATATCAACAGCTTGACTGACTTGATGGATCATTCGAATGGCTACAGGTTTAATGGCTGGACCTGATAAACCGCCGTAGCCATTTGATAAGATAGGCTTTCTTCGCTTTAAATCAATTCGCATTCCAAGCAGCGTATTAATCATCGAAAGACCATCAGCACCTGCCTTTTCAACAGCACGAGCAATTTCAACGATATCAGCAACATTGGGTGATAGCTTTACATAAACGGGTACGTCTGAGACATTTTTCACTTCTTTTGTCAATTCAGCTGCAACATGTGGAATGGTTCCAAACGCGATACCACCTTGCTTTACATTAGGGCAAGAAATGTTTAATTCAATTGCATGAACATTTTCTGCTTTTGAAAGCTTTGCTGTTGTTTCAATATAATCAGCAATTTCCGTACCTGCTACATTTGCCACTATCGGTACATCATATTGATGTAACCAAGGCAATTCATTCGTTAGCACACCTTCAAGCCCCGGATTTTGTAAACCGATTGCGTTGAGCATTCCTGCAGATGTTTCTGCAACACGAGGAGTTGGGTTACCAAAGCGTGGTTGATCTGTTGTTGCTTTGATGGCAATTGCACCCAATATCCCAAGATCATAATACTTTGCATATTCTTTCCCAAATCCAAAACACCCTGATGCAGGCATGATTGGATTTCTCATGGAAAGACCCGGTAATTCTACTTGTAACCTGTTCATAGTACAACCTCCCCAACCGGAAAGACTGGACCATCAGTACAGACTTTGCGGTAACTCGTTCCTGACTCGTCGCCGACAACATGACAAACACAAGCAAAGCATGCTCCAACTCCACATCCCATTCGTTCTTCAAGCGAGATAAACAAACGTCTATCCCCATAAATGGTTGATAATGCCGCAAGCATTGGTGTTGGTCCACATGAATACATCGTATCAAACGAAAGGTTTTTCTCATTAATGACATCCGTTACATAACCAATTGAACCATATGTTCCATCTGCCGTTACAACATACGTATCACCAAGCTCTGAAAACTCTTGTTCGTAAAAGACATTTTCTTTGCTTTGGAACCCTAATACGTGAATTACATTGACTCCTCGTTCTTTTAATTGCTTTGATAAGTAATAGAGAGGAGGGACCCCTATTCCACCTCCGACAAGGAGAGCCGTCTCTCCTTTATCGGTAGCCTCTAATGGAAAACCATTCCCTAGTGGCCCGAGTACATCAATGGTATCTCCTTCACGTTTGTATGAGAGACGCGACGTCCCCTTTCCTTCAACACGATAAAGCATCGTTACTGATTCATTTTCTAAATCTACATCACAAATGCTTATCGGTCTTCTAAGCAAAAGATCGTCGCTTGTATCAACTCGCAAATGAAGAAATTGGCCAGGTTCGGTCATTTGTTTAACAAGGCTTCCCGAACATGTTACCTCCATAATGTTTGTTGCTATCTCTTTCTGAGTTGTAATTTTCAATAAGTCTTTTTTTATCATGGTCCCTCCACCTCTCTGTTACATTTGCATTTGTGGCATACTTTCAGAAGAAAACGTAATTGACTCAAGTACTCGTAAAAGAGCCTCGCCTGTATCAATCGACGTTAAACAAACCACTCCATTTTCAACCGCTTCGCGTCGAATACGGAATCCATCACGTGCCGGTTGCTTTCCTCTTGTTAACGTATTGATAACAAATTGAGCTTGTCCTTGTTGGATTACGTCTAAAAGATTTGGTTTTTCTTCGCCAATTTTATTCACAACTGTAACAGGGATATTCGCTTCTTTAATAAAGCTTGCTGTACCTGCTGTTGCTAGAATATCAAAACCGATTTGATGGAATCGTTCCACTAGGCTCAGCGCTTCTTCTTTGTCTTTATCAGCAACAGTAAACAGGACAGAACCGTGCGTCGGAATACTCATTCCTGATGCAATTAACCCTTTGAAAAGGGCTTTCTCTAAAGTGGTATCACGCCCCATAACTTCACCAGTTGATTTCATTTCAGGTCCTAATGTGATATCAACTCGACGGAGCTTTGCAAAAGAGAAAACAGGCACCTTTACTGATACTTCTTGTGCTTCAGGCTGATATCCCGTTTCATATCCTAGCTCCGGCAATTTCTGTCCAAGCATAACTTTTGTTGCAATGTTAGCCATTGGAACCCCAGTTATTTTACTTAAAAATGGTACGGTACGACTCGAACGAGGATTTACTTCAAGAACATATACCTCATCTTTATGCCAAACGAATTGAATGTTCAATAGACCAATGATATTTAACCCTCGAGCAATCGCAATCGTACGATCAATCACTTTTTGTTTTAAATCTTCAGGTACTGTTTGAGGAGGATAGACAGCGATCGAGTCACCCGAGTGAACACCTGCACGCTCGATATGTTCCATCATTCCAGGAATAAAGACATTTTCACCATCCGAAATCGCATCTACTTCAAGTTCTTTTCCAATTAAGTAACGGTCAACCAGTACTGGATGCTTTGGATTCACATTTACGGCATTCGTCATATAATTCAAAAGCTCTTCTTCTTTGTACACAATCTCCATAGCACGTCCACCAAGTACATAGGAAGGACGAACAAGCACTGGATAACCAATTTCATTGGCAATTATTATCGCACCTTCAACAGACGTAGCTGTGCGACCAAGAGGTTGCGGAATATCAAGTGACAGAAGTGTTTGTTCAAACTTATCACGATCTTCTGCACGGTCCATGCTCTCAAGCGACGTACCAATAATAGGAACTCCTCTAGCTTCAAGTTCATCAGCTAGATTAATCGCTGTTTGTCCACCGAATTGAACGATGACTCCTTCTGGTTGCTCTTGCTCATATACATGCATAACATCTTCAACCGTTAGCGGCTCAAAATACAGCTTGTCTGACGTGCTAAAATCTGTTGAAACAGTCTCAGGGTTATTATTGATGATAATTGCTTCATAGCCTGCTTCTTTTATCGCCCAAACGGTATGAACCGTTGCATAGTCAAATTCAATTCCTTGTCCGATTCGAATAGGACCTGAGCCTAGTACCAAAATGCTTTTCTTCTCTGTTTGAATTGCTTCATTTTCATCTTCATATGTCCCGTAAAAATACGGTGTTTTTGATTCAAATTCAGCTGCACATGTATCAACCATTTTGTAAACAGGACGGATATTCTGCTCTTTACGAAGATTGTAAATTTCACGCTCTTCTTTATTCCATAGTCTTGCAATGGCAATATCAGAAAATCCACGTTCTTTTGCTTTTTGTAATAACTCAAGATTATCTATCGATGCCGTTAATTCTTTTTCAAGTGCAACGATTCTTGCTATCTTTTGCATAAAGAAACGATCGATTTTCGTTAACTCGCATAATGATTGAACGGATTGACTTCTTCTTAGTAATTCAGCTAGGACAAAGAGACGCTCATCATCGGTTTTATCTAATCGTTTAACTAATACATCCGTTTCTGTTTTCGCAATTTTTGTATCATAAATATGATCATATCCAGCTTCTAACGATCGGACAGCTTTCAGCAAAGACTCTTCTAAATTTCGGCCAATTGCCATAACTTCCCCAGTTGCTTTCATTTGTGTACCTAATGTACGATTGGCAGCCTCAAATTTATCAAACGGCCAACGTGGAATTTTTGATACCACATAGTCAAGTGCAGGTTCAAAACTTGCATACGTTTTTCCTGTAATTGGGTTCATCAACTCATCTAAGCTATACCCTACAGCAATTTTTGCTGCCATTTTCGCAATTGGATAACCAGTTGCTTTTGATGCAAGCGCAGATGAACGACTCACACGTGGGTTCACTTCAATAATGTAGTATTGATCACTATCTGCGTCATGAGCAAATTGAACGTTACAACCACCTTCAATTCCTAATGCGCGAATGATTCGTAACGATGAGTTACGAAGGCGCTGATAATCACGATCGGTTAGGGTTTGGCTAGGTGCAACTACGATTGAATCACCTGTATGCACACCAACAGGGTCGATATTCTCCATATTACACACAACAATTGCTTGATCTTTTGCATCGCGCATAACTTCATATTCAACTTCCTTAAACCCTGCGATACTTTTCTCGATTAAACATTGTGTTACTGGACTATACTTTAATCCACTTGTCACAATTTCACGTAACTGTTCTTCGTTATGAACAATTCCGCCTCCCGTCCCACCAAGAGTGTAAGCAGGACGAACAATAATTGGGTAGCCAACTATTTTTATAAATTGAAGTGCTTCTTCAAGCGTATGAACAATTTCACTTTCCGGAACAGGTTCATCTAATTCATTCATTAGCGTTCGAAATAAATCACGGTCTTCTGCTCGTTTTATTGCGTCGAGGTCTGTACCTAGTAGTTCGATATTATACGTTTTTAAAATTCCAGACTCATCAAGTTCCATTGCCATGTTAAGACCAGTTTGTCCACCAAGGGTTGCGACAATTCCGTCTGGGCGTTCTTTACGAATGATGCGACTAACAAACTCTAATGTAATTGGCTCAATGTATACACGATCAGCCATTGTTGTATCCGTCATTATCGTTGCAGGGTTTGAATTAATTAAAATGACTTCATACCCTTCTTCTTTTAACGCTTGACATGCCTGTGTTCCTGCATAATCAAACTCGGCTGCTTGCCCAATTACGATTGGACCAGACCCAATAACTAAAATCTTGTTGATATCATTACGTTTTCCCATTTTTAAATCTCCCCTCGATTAGGCAAGTACAGTTGCTTTCTTTTCTGTTTCCATCATTGTGACGAACTGATTAAATAAGCTGTTTGCATCATGTGGTCCAGGTGATGCTTCTGGGTGGTACTGTACACTAAATGCTGCGTGCTCAAGATGTCTTACCCCTTCAACAGTGCTGTCATTTACAGCCACATGAGTTAATTCAAGACCCGTTCCTTCTAATGAATCAAGATCTACTGTGTAACCATGGTTTTGAGCAGTAATGTCAATTTTTCCAGTTGAGATTTCACGAACTGGATGATTCGATCCGCGGTGTCCGAAGCGTAATTTACTCGTCTTTGCACCACAAGCAAGAGAAAGAAGTTGATGGCCAAGACAAATGCCAAAGATCGGTACTTGTCCAAGAATTTCATTAATCATCTCAATAGCTTCAGGGACATCAACCGGATCTCCAGGTCCGTTGCTTAACATAATTCCGTCTGGACGGAGACGTAAAATCTCATTTGCACTTGTATTATATGGAACAACAACAACATCACACTGTCTTGCAATCAGTTCTCGTAAGATGCCATGCTTCATACCAAAGTCAACAAGTACGACTTTCATTCCTCTACCTGGAGCGTGATAAGGTGATTTTGTTGATACACGCTGAACTTGATCTCGTACAAATGTAGTTTGTTTTAATTCTTCAATTACTTGTTGCGCGTCAACATCTAACGAACAAATGCGTCCACGTAACGTACCGTGTTCCCTAATTAAACGCGTGAGTTTACGTGTGTCAATCCCAGCGAGTCCTGGAATATCCTTTGCACGTAATAACGTATCTAAAGATTCTTCTTCACGCCAGTGACTTGGTTCTGGCTCGTATTCCTTAACAATAAACCCATTAATCGCTGGAGTAACGGACTCAAAGTCATCACGGTTAATTCCGTAGTTTCCGATAAGCGGGTATGTCATAGTCACGATCTGACCGCAATATGATGGATCAGATAAAATTTCTTGATAACCTGTCATTCCTGTGTTGAAGACGACCTCTCCACTCATGACCTTATCTGCTCCAAATCCTTCTCCAATAAATACGTTGCCATCTTCTAATATTAGTTGACGTTTCATGCTTTCACCTGTCCTTTCTCAAATACAAGCTTCCCATCTACAAAAGTGAATACTGGCCATCCAAAGCAAGCCCACCCATCAAATGGAGTATTTTTGCCCTTTGAAAGAAATGTTTCTTTATCAATTGCCCGTTCTTCTTCAAGATCAATAACTGTAACATCAGCAATCTCACCTTCATTTAGAACACCCGATTGTAACTTAAATGTTTTCGCTGGCTTCACTGTCAACCAGTCAACTAATTGTTTCAATGTAGCTTTTTCTGTTTTTACTAGATGTGTATAAAGCAATGGAAAAGCTGTTTCTAAGCCAACAATTCCAAAAGGTGCTCGTTCCATCCCAACCGCCTTCTCTTCTTCTGTATGCGGAGCATGGTCTGTTGCAATAAAATCAAGCGTTCCATCTAAAAGACCTTCCCAAAGAGCTTCTTGATCTTCTTTTGCTCGTAATGGTGGATTCATTTTAAAGTTTGTATCTATTCCTGGAATGTCATCTTCACAAAGCAAAAGATGATGAGGTGATACTTCAGCTGTAACATTAATGCCTGCTTTTTTCGCATCGCGGATAACGCGAACCGATTCTTTCGTACTAACATGACAAACATGATAGTGAGCCCCTGTAGCTTCAGCAAGTAAAACATCCCGTGCAATATGTACCGATTCACACACTGATGGAATGGCCGGTAAGTTGTGTTCAGCTGAGAATTTCCCTTCATGTACACAACCACCATGAATCAAAGTATCTTCCTCACAGTGCGCAACAACTGCCATATCAACTTCTGCTGCTCTTTTCATAGCTTGTAGCATCATATCAGCAGATTGAACTCCGACTCCATCATCTGTAAAAGCGAAGGCGCCAGCTTCTTTCAGTGCTTCAAAATCGGTTAACTCTTTTCCTAATTGTCTTGTTGTAATCGCAGCATAAGGTAGGACACGTACATGTCCAGTTGATTCAATTCGTCCCTGCAGCCATTCCATTTGTTCTTTCGTATCTGGAACAGGTCTTGTGTTCGGCATTGATGCAATGGTTGTAAAACCACCCGCTGCTGCTGCTCGCGTTCCTGAATTAATCGTCTCTTTTTGTTCTCCACCTGGTTCTCGTAAATGTACATGAGCATCTACAAGCCCTGGTGTTACTAATTTCCCCGCTACATTTATAATTGAATCTTCCCCTGTAGAAGGAGAACTAAATTGAATACGACCATCCACCATATATACGTCTTTTATCTCCAAAGTACCATCGTCCGCTAAAATAAATCCGCCTTCTAGTTTGATTGTCATCTCTCATTCCCCCTTAGTATTGTTCAAGAGCTCGTTTTACAACAGCTTTTCTTACTGCAACGCCATTTTTCATTTGCTTAAAAATTCTAGAACGACTACATTCAACCAGTTCACTAGCTAGTTCCACTCCTCGGTTTACTGGTGCAGGATGTAGGATGACCGCTCTTTGTTTCATTCGACTTTCTCTCTCAATGGTTAACCCAAATTGATTATGGTAACTTTCTTTAGACCATTGCATTTTTCCATCATGACGTTCGTGCTGAATCCGGAGAAGCATAATTACATCTGCTTTCGGCAATTCATCATCTAAATTCACATACTGATAAGTCTGTTCATATCCAGCCATCCATTCTCTCGGTCCAGCAATTTTCACATTTGCACCTAACCTTGTGAGGACGTCGGCATTTGATCTAGCAACACGACTATGACGCAAGTCACCAGCAATAATAATATTCAAACCAGAAAATGATGAGAATTCTTGTTGGATTGTTAGTAAATCAAGTAAAGACTGAGTTGGGTGGTGACCAGACCCGTCACCTGCATTTATAATTGGAATTTGTACTTGTTCACGGATATGTTGATAATAGTTATTCTCTGGGTGTCTGATGACAAGAGCATTTGCACCGATTGCTTCAAAGGTTTTCACCGTATCAAGTAACGACTCACCCTTTTGAACACTCGAGCTCTCTTCTGAGAAAGACAGAACATGCAGTCCTAGCGTTTTTTCAGCTACCTCAAAGCTATAGCGCGTTCTTGTTGACGGCTCAAAGAAAAGATTTGCGATGAATAACTCTTTATTCGGACGCCACTCTTTTCCATTTGCAAAATGCGCTGCCTCTTGTAGAACATTTGAAATTTCAACTGTTGACATTGTTTCTAACGTAAGTAATTCTCCTCTGACTGCTTTTTGTTCTGTCATTGTCACCATTCAAACCCCTCCTCATTAGTATATATGTGTGTTAATCCCATAAAAAATACCCTAGAGAGTGAGCGACTCTTAGGGTATATGATACGAGAGTAGTCTTATCAACTCATCGCCACCAAACCCCTTTGAAGTCTCTCTGTACCTCGTTAAAGGGAACTATTTCTTTTGTTACTCAGGTTTAAACATCAATATTTTCTCCATAAGTTGTATTAGCAGGACCACCAACGAAAGATGCACTAATGGTTGCTACTCCATCCCCTAAAAACGAACGATGTAAACCCTCTTTAATGAAGTTCTTTCCAACTACTTTACTTAGTACCATTTGATCTCCTATATGCTCTGCAATTGGAACCATGATAAAATCTGGAGTATACGTTATATCCACCCGTATCTTAACACGATTTAAAATGAGACCCTTTTATCAGCCTCGCAGGACTCATTTAAAGAGGTACTTTACTATATTGTTCAATGGTTACTTCATCTAATGAATCAACTTCTTTTACCTTCGCAACAATGATTTCGCTTTTTGATGTTGGGACATTCTTGCCCACGTAATCAGGTCGAATAGGTAGTTCACGATGTCCTCGATCAATTAGTACAGCCAATTGAATTTGCTCAGGTCTTCCGATATCAATCAATGCATCAAGACCAGCTCGAACTGTTCGTCCTGTATAAAGAACATCATCCACTAAAATAACTTTTCGGTTACTAATATCAACTGGTATGTCTGTTCCTTGTAAGATTGGTTCTTCTTTATTCGTCTTGACTGTTAGATCGTCACGATAAAGGGTAATGTCAATTTCTCCAACTGGTATTTTTGCACCTTCAATTTGCTCTATGCGATCTGCTAATCGCTTTGCAAGGTAAATTCCGCGGGTTTTTATTCCTATCAGAATACAATTATCAACACCTTTATTGTGTTCAATTATCTCATGTGCAATACGAGTTGTTGCTCTTCTTATTGCTTGTTCATCTAAAATAACACGCGACAATTTTTCCACCTCCATATTCTCCTTGAAAACGAAAAACTCTCATGTCCATTTAGACATGAGAGGATAAAATACGTAAGTGAAAACAGGCAGAAGTATGCCTAGTTCATACGATCCATTTCCTTCTCAGCCTCACGGGACTGTAGTTAAAGGACTATTAATTTCTTTAATTTAGTATGACTTAAAAACATCTAATTGTCAATCGTTTTATTTTGTTCGTAGTAGATGTAACAGCTGCTCCATATCCTCTGGTATTGGAGCTTCAAAAAGCATGTCTTTTCCTGTTTTAGGGTGAATAAATCCAAGTACTGCAGCGTGAAGAGCTTGCCCATCGATATCGAGTGTTTTCTTTTTCGGACCGTATTTCGGATCACCTGCTAAAGGGTAGCCAATGTATTTCATATGGACACGGATCTGATGAGTTCTTCCTGTCTCTAATTCACATTGAACGTACGTATATTGATCAAACGTTTCAAGTACAGTAAAATGTGTGACAGCATCACGACTATTCTCTTCGGTTACTGTCATGCTCTGACGATCTTTTTTATCTCGACCTATCGGCGCATCAATCGTACCATGCTGATGTGGAATAATTCCATGAACAATTGCTTTATACAACCTTCGCGTTGTTTTTGCTTTTAATTGTTCAACAAGAGACTCATGTGCGTGGTCATTTTTTGCAACCATTATTAAACCAGACGTATCCATATCAATTCGATGAACAATTCCTGGTCTAATCACACCATTGATACCTGATAAGTCTTTACAATGATACATGAGGGCATTAACAAGAGTTCCTGTGTAATGACCTGGTGCTGGGTGAACAACCATTCCTCTACGTTTGTTCACCACAATTACATCTTCATCTTCAAATACGATTTCAAGAGGAATATTCTCTGCAACGATTTCTAACTCTTCAGGCTCAGGTATCTCAAGAATTATATGATCACCCTCAGCCACCTTATAATTGCTTTTCACTTTCCCATTATTCACCTTGATATGTTCTTCTTTTATCCAAATCTGCACTTGTGTCCTAGACCAAGTTTCATTCATTGTTGTTAAAAATTTATCAATACGTTCGGGTGCTTGATCCGTTGTGACAGTCCATTCAAAACGTTCCATTACGTGCGCTCCTTCTTTTGATTACGTTCATCAATTATCATTTTTATAAACAATAGTCCTACACCAATGCAAAGAGCTGCATCAGCCACATTAAAAATAGCAAAATTATAGGTGAAAATATATGTATCAACAAAATCTACTACTTCTCCACGGAACAGCCGATCAATAAAATTCCCAATAGCTCCACCGAGGATTAACCCTAGAGAGATTCCGATAAGCCGACTTTTTTTCGCTTCTTTTTGCATATAGTAAATGATTCCAATGATGACAATTGTCGTTATAATATAGAAAAACCACATTTTCCCTTGAAGAATTCCAAATGCTGCACCTGTATTTCGGTGCGATGTAAAATAGAGGACATCCTCGATAATCTTTATACTTTCTCCAATGGTCATTTGTTTATCAATAATCCACTTACTAATTTGATCAATAATAATAACGACTAATGCTAATAAATAATACTTCAACGTAAGTCCCCCGTTCTGTCCACATCTTTCCATACGTTTAGCATTATAGCACAAAAAGAGGGGGATGACCCCCTACTTTCCGTTCAAGTATTGGTCGTAATGCACGTTGCGTTGAAATACGACATCCTCATCACCTGTATACCCATCTATTCCAGTTGAAAGAAAGCCCTCAATTTCTTCTACATAGCCAACCAATTCTCCATTTTCGTCAAGTGATGAATCTTCAAAAACCATCGAATTCTCATTAAACTGAGCTACTGATTGATACGCATCTTCTGCATCAAATTCCGTTTCTCTATCATCATTATCATAATTAAATCGCTTAAATCCATCTAACACATCTTCTTCAGATGGTCGATCATTTGTTACATTATGCTCTGCTACAGTAACCACTGTTCTAGCAGCAGGGTTTGCTTCTAATCGTTCGTATGGAATTACCTCGCCAGTCGCTTCGCATAAGCCGAATGTACCATGATTAAATTTCGCGAGAGCATGCTCAATTTCTTCATGTTCTCTTTCCAGTTGTTCAAGTAAGGCGAAATCTTTCTCACGTTCATATAAATCAGTCGCTGTATCTGCAGGATGATTATCATATTGAGACAGTTCTCCTGTTGAAAAAGACAATGTTCTTGATTGCTCTTCTTGGAAGTGCTTTTGAATGCGTTCTTCTACTTTTGCTTTCCGGTCGAGAAGTTGCTGTTTTATCTGTGTATAATCAGTCATTTTCAATCTCCCCCAATGAACCAAATCAAGACGTCGTCTGACGCTCCTTTTTAGTGTGACCACTTGATGGCGAAATAGCCAACACAACATTTGTCAGCTTTTTGATACAAGATAAAGGACCTGGCACTTTAGCACAGCAATCCTCAAATGAAGCTCCTCATTCATCTTTTCACAAAACGAAAAAATCTTATTCAAATTAGGAATCACAATAGAACTAAACCAGAATGATCACACACAAACAAAGCCTTTTTAAAATCAATAAAAAAGACTTTTATCAATAGAGGGGGAAAGGAAACCAAACACACGCGTCAAATGTCGGCAGCATTATAGTTCTAACGATAAATTAAAAAAGTCTGCCCTCAGCTAATTAGCTATCGGGCAGATCTTTTTTTGTTAAATAAATTTAAGCGTAATGCGTTGTAACTGTTTCAGCACATGATGAACATAGTCCGGCATGCTCCTGATTTTCCCCGACTGTTTCAGAAACAACCCAACAACGCTCACACGTCTCACCTTGAGCAGGTTCTACCACAATTGCCAATTGTTCAAACGCAATTGCATCTACAGGGGCATCACTTGCTTCACTAGCTAACGTTACGCCAGAGACGATAAATAATTTTTCAAGCTTCGGAATGGCTGTAAGTAACTCTCTAACATCACCACTAGAATACAATGTAATAGCTGCTGTTAGCGACTTACCAATTTTCTTTTCGTTCCTCGCTTGCTCAAGTGCCTTTAATACATCATCTCTAACAACCATGAAATGATTCCATTTTTCTTTTAACCCTTCCACATCACCAAACGTTTTAACTTCTGGCATATCCGTTAATTGAACACTTGCTTCCTCAGCAGCAGGAATGTTCTCCCATACTTCATCAGCTGTGTGAGATAAAATTGGTGATACGAGCTTCGTTAGAGCAACTAGAACCTCATACATGACCGTTTGAATTGCTCGGCGCGATGGATGATCAGCATGTTCGATGTAGAGCGTATCTTTAGCTAGATCCATATAAAATGAGCTTAATTCAATCGTACAGAAATTATGAATCGTATGGTACACGGTTGAGAATTGATATTGATCATATGCTTGCTTGCTCTTTTCAATCACTTCATTTAGTTTGACAAGCATAAACAAGTCTACACCTTCAAGGTCGTTTACATAGTCTTTTGCTGGATCAAAATCATGTAGGTTCCCAAGTAAAAAGCGGAATGTATTCCGAATTTTACGGTATGATTCAGACACTTGCTTTAAAATCTTATCTGAAACCCTAACATCAGCTTGATAATCAACAGATGCAACCCATAAACGGAGGATATCTGCTCCTAGTTGCTTCATAACATCGTTTGGAACAACAACATTTCCAATTGACTTACTCATTTTACGCCCTTTTCCATCTAGAGCAAACCCGTGACTCAACACACCCTTATACGGGGCTTTCCCTGTTACAGCAACACTTGTTGAAAGTGACGAGTTAAACCAACCACGATATTGGTCTGAACCCTCAAGGTATAAATCAGCAGGACGATTAAGCTCATCTCGTTCTTCCAATACAGCCTGGTGAGAAGAACCTGAATCAAACCAAACATCCATGATGTCCATTTCCCGTGTAAATGTCCCGTTTGGACTATGCTCCGAAGTAAATCCTTCCGGTAACAATTGATCTGTCTCCCATTCAAACCAGACATTTGAACCATGTTCACGGAACAAATGCGATACATGTTCGATCGTTTCATCTGTAATAATAGGCTCACCATTTTCCCCATAGAACACCGGGATCGGAACGCCCCAAGCACGTTGACGAGAAATACACCAATCGCCACGGTCACGCACCATGTTAAATAACCTTGTTTCGCCCCATTTAGGAAGCCACTCTACTTCTTCAATCGCTTTTAATAATTCGCTACGGAAGTTTTCAATCGATGCAAACCACTGCGCAGTTGCCCGATAAATAACTGGTTTTTTTGTGCGCCAATCGTGTGCATAAGAATGAGTAATGAAAGTAAGCTTCATTAAAGCTCCTACTTCCTCAAGTTTCTCCGTAATCGATTTATTAGCTGCATCATAGAATAGACCTTCAAATCCAGGTGCTTCTTCTGTCATATGTCCTTTATCATCAACAGGACATAATACATCCAAACCGTATTTTTGACCAACAATAAAATCTTCTTCCCCGTGACCTGGTGCTGTATGAACACAGCCAGTTCCAGCATCTAAGGTGACATGATCTCCACATATAACTAAAGACTCACGACCATAAATAGGGTGTGTGGCTTTCACAAATTCAAGCTCAGCACCTTTTATTGTTTTTAAGACTTCTAGCTTCTCCCACTCAAATTCTTTTTGAAGTTTTTCAAGAAGTCCAGCTGCGACCACATACTTTTTATCATTAACATTGACTACGTTATAATCAAGTTCGGGATGAACAGCAATTCCTAAGTTTGCAGGAATTGTCCAAGGAGTCGTTGTCCAGATGATGATATTCTCATCTCCTTTGAGAACCCCATTTCCATCTTTTACAGGAAACGCAACGTAAATTGAAGGAGAACGCTTATCTTGGTATTCGATTTCAGCTTCAGCAAGAGCTGATTCTGATGATGGAGACCAGTATACAGGCTTCTTCCCCTTATAGATATAACCCTTTTTTGCCATATCACCAAACACTTTTATTTGCTGTGCTTCATATGCTTTATCGAGCGTAACATATGGATTCCACCAGTCACCTCGAACACCGAGTCTCATAAACTGTTCACGTTGTCTGTCAATTTGCTTTTTAGCATATTCTTCACAAAGCTTACGAAATTCTGCAACACTCATTGATTTACGATTCACTTTTCCGCTCTTAGTAAGGGCTGTTTCAATCGGCAAACCATGAGTATCCCAACCGGGTACGTAAGGAGCATGATATCCACTCATTGATTTGTAACGTACAATGACATCTTTTAAAATCTTGTTTAATGCGTGCCCCATATGAATATCACCATTCGCATACGGAGGACCATCATGCAAGACAAATAATGGACGCCCTTTTGTGCGATCTTGAACTTTTTGATAAATGTCCATTTCCTTCCACTTTTCTTGTCTTTCTGGTTCTCGATTCGGTAAATTCCCACGCATCGGGAATTCTGTTTTAGGCATCAATAACGTATCCTTATATTCCATTTCTGCTTTCCTCCTAGATCAATTTATAAAAAACACAAAAAAACTCCTCCTCCCAAAAAGGGACGAGAAGTTAACCCGTGGTACCACCCTGTTGAAAAGTATTCATACTCTCCACTCATTCATTCGTAACGGGAATAACACGTTGCATCCTACTCTTATTTCAGTGCAAAACTAAAGGGTGATTTTCCAATGTGAACGTGTTCAGGCTCCCACCAACCCTGAATCGCTAAGCACGTTTAATACATTGTACTCGTCCCTCTCATCGTCTTTATCAACATTCATTTAATGAATACCATTATATGATAGCATTTTGAGAAGTGCAAGCTCATCAGCAAAAAATTATCGCACTTCCTCTTTTTCGGTTACTCCATCCCAATCATCCGTTTGAAGCATTTCAAGCTGAGCTTCTATCAACATTTTAAACCTCATTTTGTAAACAGATGCTTGTTTTTTTAACTCTTCCATATCCATCATCACTTTTCTTGATTTAGAAAGTGCATCATTAATAATTCGATCTGCATTCTTTTCTGCTTCTTTCACAATAAGCTGCGCTTCTTTCTGTGCATTGCTTCTTACCTCTTCTGCAGCCTCTTGAGCGACTAGAATTGATTTATTAAGTGTTTCTTCAATATTTTTAAAATGCTCAAGCTTTTCATCTAGAACTGTTACTTGTTCAAACAAGTCTTTCTTTTCACGAAGAACTGCTTCGTAATCTTTTATAACTTGATCTAGAAATTCATTAACCTCATCTTCATCATAACCACGAAACCCTCTTGTAAATTCTTTATTGTGGATGTCTAAAGGGGTTAAAGGCATATATGCCACCTCCAAGTTGTTTACGTTATTTCGCTTAATTAAAACTATAGCTACAAAATAACATTTGTTTTAAATGAGCATAGTAAGATGTTCTATAAATTACGATGTTCCCCTATAAATAAACAATATTTCGACACGAACATCAAAAATCCTGCAACTTTTTCAATCTTTCCTAACGCTTTCTTCCAAATCGCAAACGAATCTTTTCTTTTTTCGTTAATCCTTCGATTGCAGATAATCGTGCTCGTCCAAATCCTCTGACAGATATGTAATCGCCTTCCTGCAAAAGAAAGTCAAGACGGTCAACTGTTTTCCAATTAACTTTTGCTAACCCTTTTTCAATAAACGGAATAACTTTTGATCTCGAAAGCTTGTACATTTGAGCAAGAACAACATCCAATCTCATTGAAGAAACAGTTATTACTGCTTCTTCCCATTCGTCTTTAGGTATAATGTGCTCAGATAGAGGAATTCGATTCAACCGGACTGATGCTCTTCCAATTGTTTGAATGTTCATTTCGACATAGTCAGCTATTTCACTCGCAACAACTATTTGCGCAATCCCGTTTTCACTAATAAAAATGTCTCCAAATTTCTCGCGTTTCACACCAATATTCATCATAGAACCTAAGATGTCACGATGTTCTAACGTAACAAATTTGAATGGGTATTCAATGGAGAAAAGAGTAAGCCTAAAGTCATCAACGGACGTTTCTAAATACGGCGGCGCAAGATGAAGACGACATCGCTCTGCAAAACGAGAGCCTCCCGCAAAAGAGAGGCTCACTTCATCATCTTGTCCGACTATGGTCCGAACAATTTCTTGTTGCCTTGGATCGAGAAAATCACTCAATCGGTCCAAATGACGTAACGTAACATCACCTTGCCACTCGATTACTTGGTCAACAAAAGGCCGCTCTTCCTCACGAAAGTGCTGATAAATACTAATTGTTGGTCACTCCCATCTCTTTTTATATCCCAAAAAGTGATGCGACACCCGTACTCGCTAAACGTAATACAATAATCGCGACGATAGGAGATAAATCAATCATTCCAAGTGGCGGAACAAATTTTCTAAATGGTTCTAAATATGGCTCTACAATTCGACCTACAAATTGACCAAGTGAAGACTCCCGTGCATTGGGAAACCAAGACATAAGGATATAACCAATAATAAAAAAAGAATAAATATATAATGCTTGATAAAGCAATAACCCAATTGTTTGCAAAATACTCACCACCTTCTACCTACTAACTATTCAAAATGCTCCTGCATCATTTCTGTAATTGTTCCTGATACATCTACATTATCAGGAGTACATAAAAAGATGTTTGAACCGATTTTTTGGATGTCTCCTCCAATAGCATACACTGTTCCACTCAAAAAATCGACTATACGTTTTGCTTGATCATGCGAGATGCGCTGTAAGTTAATAATAACAGCTTTTCGGTTCTTTAGGTGATCAGAAATCTCTTGTGCTTCATCATAGGTCCGAGGCTCAAGAAGCATCACTTTCGTTCCTTTTTGTACACTTTGCAAACTAACGACATTCTGTGGAGAATTAGACTGTTGTTTCGATGCTACTTGTCGTGAACGACGTTTCGGCTCAGGTTCCTCCTGCTCATATTGCTCATCGATAAATTCTTCCACCTCTTCATATTCATCCTCTAATTCAAAAAAACGTTTAAACTTTGACTTCATCCCCATTTATATTCTCCTCTCGACTAGTTTATTCTCGTCCTACAAGAGCTGATCCGAGTCTAATAAATGTCGCTCCTTCTTCAATTGCTACTCGATAATCATTAGACATTCCCATTGAGAGTTCTGTACATGGAGCATAGGGAAGCTGTAAAGCCATTACTGAATCTTTTATTTCTTTTAACCTCCGAAAAATAGGTCTCGTTAATTCAGCATCATCAAAGAAAGGAGCCATTGTCATAAGTCCAATCACTTGGATTCCTTGAAAGGTTGAAAGCTCTTTTATAAAAGGAATGACTTCTTCCGGTGCAAGACCAGACTTTGATTCTTCACCTGAAACATTTACCTGAACGAAACATTTCATTACTTGCCCCTCTTCTAATCGCTTGTCCACTTCTTTGGCAAGTGACAATCTATCAAGAGAGTGAAGGTATTCATACTTTCCAATAATCTGTTTTACTTTTCGAGTCTGCATGGAACCAATAAAATGCCAAATCCCACTCTCATGTAATGCTTCCCACTTTTGCACGGCTCCTTCTACACGATTTTCACCAATATGTATTAAACCTGCATTAAGTGCTTTTTCAGTCGTTTCAACACTTACATATTTTGTAACTGCTACAATTTGAATTGAAGCAGGATTACGTTTAACACGATTGCATACAACTTCAATTTCCTTCTGAATAGAAATCAACTTTTCCTTTACGCTCATTTTCATTCATCACCTTCCAATCGGAAACCAATAAAGCTCATTAATCTTCCTGTCCTCCCAGCTTCAGCACGATGTGAAAACATTCTTTCATCATCAGCTGTGCAGACGGCAGATACAAAGATCTGACCCTGTTTAATTCCTTCTTTTCTCATAAGCTCTTTATTCACTTCTCGTAAATCAAGGAGATATTTTTCATTCGATTGTTTCATATATGGAAGATGAGCTAAATCATTAGGCCAACATTTCTCTACTTCCTTTATCACTTTCTGATCCACTTCATAAGCTAACTGACTTATACAAGGCCCGATTGCTACATGAATATCATTAAGAGGTATCCCTTCTTCAACTGTCCACCTTTTTATCATAGCTGATCCAATATTTTGAACTGTCCCACGCCATCCAGCATGCGCAAGCCCTATAGCACCGTGACTTGGTGCAAAGAAATATAAAGGAACACAGTCAGCATATAAACTTGTTAATAACAAATTTTTCTCAAACGTATACATTCCGTCTGTACTGGCAATAGCCGTGTCAAGATCTTCACTTCCAAATCCAGCTTCAATCTGGGTAACCTTTTTAATGGTAGACCCATGAACTTGTTCTGAACCGATCCATCTAGTCATTGGAAATTGAATGTCATTTGCTAATAGGCGTCGATTCTGCCTGACATTTTCTAGGTCATCTCCGACATGAAATCCTAGATTTAAACTGTTATATGGTTCGTTGCTCTGGCCACCTCTTCTAGTAGAAAAACCAACAATGAGGTGAGGATGGGCTTGTTGCCATTCCTTAATTGTTAAATACCTTTCCTTGGTTTGAACAAAAGGTTCCATCCGACTTCCCCTCCTCCCCTCACTTTACATGAATATAAAGGAAACATTTAGTATATTTTCATTTTATCATAGGACCGCCCATACAAGAAACGACTTTCTTCTTACTTTATCGCTTTCTTGTTGTCGGTACTTGTTCAAAATTCACTGGTTTTCTCCCAAAAGCACTTGGCACTTCAACAAGAATGACATCAGAACCAATTCGAATAATATTTTTCCATGGGACAACAATTTCTTCTGAATCTTTCCCAAATAGCCCCATCATTTTTCCAGAACCATTAATGACCAATGCTTCAATTGCCCCCGTAGATAAGTTGATTTCTAAATCAGTTAAATGACCTAAGCGTTTTCCATTATCCATATTAACAATATCTTTAACTTGTAATTCTGATATTTTAATCATTTTCTTCCCCTCTTTCATAGTATTACGTCTTATACTATATGCGAGGTTGTATAGGTTTTATGAACAAATACTAATCCAAAAAGAGGATGACTCAAAAGGCCTGTCCTTTCTTAGTTATCAGAGTATCTTGTGTGTCGTTTATCACAAGAATTCTGTCTTCTAATTAAGGTGCCTTACGAGTCATCCTCAGTCTAATCTTTTAAATTTGAGCATGTTTATTCATTTGTTGAATGGCTGCTTTTTCTAAGCGAGATACCTGCGCTTGAGATATTCCAATTTCATCTGCAACTTCCATTTGAGTCTTCCCTTGGAAAAACCTCATATTCAATATCATTTTTTCTCGGTCATTCAATCTAACCATTGCTTCTTTTAATGCAATTTCTTCAACCCAATTGACATCTTTATTCCGTTCGTCACTGATTTGATCCATGACGAAAATCGGATCCCCACCATCATTATAAATTGGTTCAAATAGAGATACTGGATCTTGAATCGCATCTAACGCAAAAACAACATCTTCTTTCGGTACATCTAATACCTTTGCAATTTCTTGGACAGTTGGTTCTTTTTCACGTTTTTTTCCTGACATGATCTGATCCCGTACTTGCAACGCTTTATAGGCGATATCTCGTAAAGAACGAGAGACACGGATCGGATTGTTATCGCGCAAATAGCGACGAATTTCCCCTATAATCATAGGGACCGCGTATGTAGAGAATTTAACGTTTTGGCTTAAATCAAAATTATCAATCGACTTCATTAAGCCAATGCAACCTACTTGAAACAGATCGTCAACGTATTCTCCGCGATTGTTGAATCGTTGAATTACACTTAACACTAGACGTAAGTTACCGTTAACTAGAGTTTCTCGTGCGCTTGTTTCACCACTTTGCAATCGCTGAAATAGCTCACGCATTTCAGTGTTCTTAAGAACAGGTAATTTCGAGGTATCTACACCGCAAATCTCAACTTTATTTCGTGTCAATTCTTTCCCTCCTATCGCGGGAGATGATGTCTAAGAAAAGTATCTCCTCAGAAGGGAAAAATATGCACGAGCGTTGTCGAATAAAATAGATCGACATCGCTCGTGCACGTCACGACAATAAAAACAGAATAAAAAAATATTTTCCAGGTGATTTTTTAACAGTGATTAAATTAGAACCTCTTATACAAGTCGTTGCGCGTTCTATCTGAGAAACCCATTCAGATAGAACTTAAAACCATGCAACGGCTTCGCTCAATGCTTAGAGGTTGTTCCAAAAGGTAAAAACCAACCTTTTGGAACAACCTCTTATACCATTTTATTGAATTCCTTTTGTAGTCGTTTGATGATTCGTTTTTCTAGGCGGGATATATAGGACTGTGAGATGCCTAGCATGTCAGCAACGTCTTTTTGTGTTTTTTCTTCATCTCCAGCTAGTCCGAAGCGGAGCTCCATAATTTGTTTTTCACGATCATTTAACGTATGGAGTGCTTTTACCAATAATCTCCTATCTACCTTTTCCTCAATGCCTCTTGTAATGATATCTTCTTCTGTACCTAAAACATCTGAAAGGAGTAATTCGTTCCCATCCCAGTCAATATTTAATGGTTCATCAAACGACACTTCTGATCTTGTCTTATTGTTTCGACGTAGGTACATAAGGATTTCATTTTCGATGCATCTGGATGCGTACGTTGCTAGCTTGATTTTCTTTTCTGGATTAAATGTATTAACAGCTTTGATTAACCCAATTGTCCCAATACTAATTAAATCTTCAATATTGATGCCCGTATTTTCAAACTTACGTGCAATATAGACAACTAGACGTAAGTTTCGTTCAATCAACATTGACCGAACAGCTTTGTCACCAGACGGTAATTTCTTTAATAAAACAGCTTCTTCCTCTTTTGAAAGCGGAGGTGGTAGTGCCTCGCTTCCTCCTATGTAATAGATCTCATCAGATTTCATTCCTAGTCGATACATTAATTTGTACCACCATAAGGTTATCTTTAGCTTTAGCATGTTGTGTGCCTCCTTATTACTGGATTATGCTAGCTTATCAGTGGAAACACCGAGTACTAACTTTGGATGAACGATACACTTAAAAGCTCCATCAGCAGATAATTCTTTATCCTGTAATCCTAGCAGAACATTCTTAGTTTCAAACTGTTCTTCTTTATGATAGATTTTCACTTTGTCTGGCTTTAGACCCGTTAAAAATGGGGAAGATTGCCCAATGACTTTGTATGGAATAATACAAGTTCGTTCTAATAAACGATTATCTTCTTCTTTTTTTAGACCTACATGCTCGTGAATTGTCATCACATGATTGATCGATTCTTCTGTAAAAAAAGGATGAAGCAACGTTGCCTCAATGATCATCACTGGCTTTTTCGATATTGGATCAGATAATTGGTTACCGCTATCAATTAATCCTTTCGTTCGAAATGTATACCCTGAAATGGAAATATCAACATCTACTAGTTGATCGTATTGTACTTGCTTCGTCTCAATTGTTTCAAAACGGTGCTTTGAAAAAAACCAAATTAATGGAAAACCAATCATTACGAACACCCAACTTATCCCGCTACCAAAATAACCCGAGTTTACTTGAAGGATTCCTTCAAATATATCAACCTCGGTCTGCCAAAAGAAATGTAGTGCAAACAATCCACCACCCGTCATAAATGTTACAAAATAAAACATAAGTAAACCTTGTAAAAAGTAGCGCAACCGTCTATACCCAAACGCAATGTAGACAATCACCGCTGAATAAAGAAATTTCATCCATGGCTCATAAAATAAAAATGCAACAGGACTGAACATTAAGAACACAATAAGCGATGCAAATATTGCAGCTAGGATCATTCGAATATGATGGAAACGTCGCTTTAACACTAAAGCCGTTAAAGCAATTAGCAAATAATCGATACAAAGATTCAGTACCCAAATCACATCAATATATAAGGTCATATCCATCCTCACATCCATCGATTTGAAACAAGTATATACCAAATTCTAGTAAGAAGTCTGTCGCTTCATGACAAGCTTGAGGGGGTTATTTTAAGAGATTTTCAGAAAAAATGTCTACTTTTCATGTACGGAAATAATAATGCCTTTTTCGGGGAATATTGGGCAAAAGTAAATTCAGAAAAAATGAAAAGAACTAAAAATAAAAATTCTTTCTTCATATTTAACTTAAGACCTTTGTGTATGATCATTTCCATTAGAAAAAGCTGATTCAAAGTCTGAGACCATGAACCAGCTTTTTAAATTAGCGATTTCTATTTCTACGATTTCGTAAGAAGGTTGGAATATCTAACGTATCCGTTGCTTCTGTCGGTGCAGAGTTTCTTTGCGTATACCGAGTATCTTTTTGTTCTTCTTGAACAGGAGCTTGATTGGCTTGACCTTTTGAAATAGTTGGAGATCCAGATCGTTGTCCAGCATTTTCAACATCATCAAACCCTGTAGCTATAACGGTAACAACTATTTCCTCTTTTAGATTCTCGTTGATTACAGAACCAAAGATCATATTAACCTCTTGGTCAGAAGCGGCTGAGACAATTTCAGCAGCCTCATGAACTTCATATAACGAAAGGTTAGACCCACCAGTTATGTTCATTAAGACACCTTGTGCACCATCAACAGATGTTTCAAGTAATGGACTTGAAATGGCTTTTTTCGCGGCCTCACTTGCACGGTTTTCTCCAGTTGCAATTCCGATTCCCATTAAAGCAGAACCTTTTTCACTCATAATTGTTTTAACATCTGCAAAGTCTAAGTTAATTAGCCCTGGTGTAGCGATTAAATCAGATATACCTTGTACACCTTGACGCAGTACGTTATCTGCTTCTCTGAATGCCTCAAGCATTGGTGTATTCTTATCAACAATTTCTAAAATCCGATCATTTGGAATAACAATTAATGTATCGACTTTCTCTTTTAATGCTTGAATTCCTGTAGCTGCATGTGTAGATCGCTTACGTCCTTCAAACGTAAATGGTCGTGTTACAACACCAACTGTTAGCGCGCCTAATTCTTTAGCAACTTCAGCAATTACAGGTGCTGCACCTGTACCTGTTCCACCGCCCATACCAGCTGTAATAAACACCATGTCGGCTCCTTGTAATACCGCTTCAAGCTGCTCACGACTTTCTTCAGCAGCTTTTTTACCGATATCAGGATTTGCTCCTGCTCCTAATCCGCGCGTTAATTTACCTCCTAGCTGTAATTTAGCTTCAGCTTTTGATAAATGAAGAGCTTGAGCATCGGTATTTACCGCAATAAACTCTACTCCTTGCAATCCATTTTCTATCATTCGGTTAACGGCATTACTACCACCACCGCCAACTCCAATTACTTTAATTTGTGCTAATTGTTCCATATCCATTTCAAACTCTAACATGTAAGGTCCCCCTAATCAGACTATATCCCGTTTCCGTATCATTCTATTCAAAAAAGACTTTAAACCAGTTCTTCATTTTCCCTTTAGTTTTAGGTTTTTCATTTTTACTACCTGTTTGTGACTCGTTTCGATTTTGCTTCGGTTCTTGATGAGATTCAGTAGAAGTTACAGCAGCAGCAACTTCCTTTCCTTGAACCTTTACATTTTTATAAGCGAATTGGATAAGCCCAACCCCAGTAGTGTATTGAGATTCACGTACACCTAAATAATCAGGAACAGCAATTCTAACGTTTCCTGGCAATAATTCACTAGCTAATTCTAAAACACCTGGAGTCATTACAGTTCCACCTGTTAAGACATATCCACTAGGAAAATCTCGATAACCTAAACGAGTAATTTCTCGATAAATAAGTTCGAACATTTCCTCCACCCTTGGCTCGATAATCTGAGCGAGTTCAAACTGCGTACACTCTTCAGACTCCGCCCTGCCAATAGTTGTTACTTCGAAACGCTCTTCCTGAGAAGCATCATCGATATAGGCATGTCCATGCTTTGTTTTAATTCGCTCTGCTTCTTCAGTAGAAATTCGTAGGCCAATCGCAATATCATTTGTAATATGATCGCCACCAAATGGAAGAACAGTTGTATTCTGCAATGTTCCTTGCTCGAAAACAGAAATCGTAATTGACCCACCACCAATATCAACTAAGCAGACACCTAAACTTTTCTCATCTTTTGATATTGCAACAGAACTAGATGCTAATGGTTGCAAACAAATATCAGCAACTTGTAATCCTGCACGCTCCACGCAACGAAGCAGATTATGTAAAACCGTCTTCGACCCTGTAATAATCATACCTTCCATTTCAAGCCTAACACCAATCATACCACGAGGATCATTGATTTCATCTAAACCATCGACAATAAATTGTTTTGGAATAACATCAATAATTTCACGTTCTGGTGGAATCGAAACGACCTGAGAAGCATCAATAACACGCGAAATATCTTCATCTCCAATTTCTCGATCAGAACTTGAAACCGCAACTACACCGTGACAAGGCTGGAGTTGAACGTGATTACCATTCACTCCGACAATCACTTGCTTTATTGAAAGTCCTACCATCCGTTCGGCTTGCTCCACTGCTCTTCGGATGGATTGAACTGTCTCATCAATATCAACAATTGAACCTTTTTTTATCCCCTCAGAGTTCGATTTCCCAACTCCAATAATATTCATCGTTCCATTTGACATTTCACCAATGATCACTCTGACATTGGATGTACCGATGTCTAAACTGACGTAAATCTCGTTGCTGTTCAATCTATGGCACCTCCTCGTGTAATCCATCGCGTCAATATAATTCACAACTATAATCTCTCTTTAGAATTAGCGATTCTTAGAATTTCATAGACTCTAGACTAATTCAACATTAGATATAGTTATCCCTTTTATAAATGGCGACTTTCTGAAATTTTTAGTGATTTTTCATAAGATTTCATAGTTCAATTTTTTTATCTACTATTTTGATGGTTCGCTTGCCATTTAGATAGCAACATTCTGCGAATAACAGCAATATTATTAAATAAACGAACACCGAATGCAAAAATGGCTGCTAAGTATAAGTCTACACCAAGATGGACACCTAGAAAAGCCAAACCTGCTGCTAAAAGTATATTAAAGAAAAAACCAGACAAAAAGACACTTGATTCAAACGTTTCTTGTAAATATGCACGTATACCACCAAACAGCGTATCCAAAGCTGCTAATACAGCAATTGATAAGTAGTTTGAGTATTCGGCCGGAACTCGAAATTCTGTCATTAAACCTAACAAAACCCCTATTATTAACCCAACAATCGGTAACCACACGATTACCCCTCCTTCACTTCTTCCATATAACGAACTCGTCGCGTCTGATCGTATGCTGGAATCTCCACTTCGTCAACCATTTCAACAGTTAAGGAGAACCCTCTAATTTCCAAATACTCTAGTGAAGCTGATACGACCATTTGATTGTGCAAGCTCTCAGATTTATCAGAAAGTACTTTAACTTGAAGTGGAAGAGGCGGTAAGCGTCGGTTGTTTAAATACGTTATCTCATTTACATCTCGAAAAGCTGATGTTGAAATGATACGTTCATTTCCTACAGCGATTTCCTCTGCACCATAAATATTTAGTTCATTAACTAAATATCGCATTACTTCAGAAGGTGGAGTCCGTTTTGATTGACCGAAAAATTGGTCATGATATAACGAATCAATTGTTATGATCAGCCCTTCTCCACTTAATTGTTCAAGCCCTGCGTTGATACGTAACTCTTCGACTTGCTGTGTAAGAACGTCGATAAGATCTTCTTCCCTATTTTCTGCAGACCTTTCATATTGCAGTAATAATGCCTGCGCTTTGTCAATTTCACTATTCAATTGTTGGCGCCTCTCTTGCTCTGCCTGCAACTCTCTTCGTAACTCAAGAATATCTCTTGTGTCTCTAATAACGGGTTCTTGAGTTGATTGGAATTGGACAGCTAACATAAAACCAATGATACAGGTCACGATCATAAAGATCCATTGCATATTCAAGATTTCATCACCCTCTCTCTGACAAATAAGGGTCTAATGTAATCATATTTTTCTTTTGAATCCTTACGGTAATCTCATCATTAACTAATTGATACTGTACCCCACCTGGTAACGTCAGAGCGGATTCCAGATGATCTGGATCCCCAATTCCTGTAATCAAAAAAGGGGCCGATGACGTATTGCCATCTACTCTTATAACCGGTCCAGTACACTGAATATATGATTGATGCGAGATTCTGTAACCATTGATTGCTACAGCTTCAGCACCTGCAACAAACAACTCGTGAACAACTCGCTGAATGTGAAATTCGTGTACAATATAATCATTTGGATTCGCACCATCAGGCATGTAATCTGCATCTTCTAATGCTATTTCGATACCTGGACCTTCTACTTCGACCTGTCCTACGATTTTCCTTAAGCGTTCAATGTCTTCTAATAAATTTTGAGCTTTTACTTCTTTTTCTTCGTCCATTGAAGCTAGGTTACTTTCAAGGTCTCTTACTTGTGCTTGGAATAACCTTAAATCTTCTTGTAATTTTCGATTTGTCGTTTGCTCCATAATAACTTGGTTTCTAAGCTCATCTTCAAGTTCCCATTGCCGCTCTATCCCTGGCTGAAGAGGCGAACTTCTTTCACTCGTTATTTCATAACTCAGTGCTAAGATAAAGCCAGTAACAAGCAAGACGAAGGATAGAATGATATGTTTACCCTTCACCTTCAATATCTGTTTCCTCCTCCACTTCTAATTCTTCAAAATAAGGACTCATTCTCATGTGGAGAATTCCTTTTTTGTTTGGATCTAACTCCTTAACAATAGAAGGGTAGGGAGCCAGATTTTCTGAAAGGTTTCTAATTGACGTATGAACTTCAATACCATCTGTCATATAAAGAACGATGGAAAGAGCATCGTTGTCTGTTGGCTTATAATACACCTCTGAAATTCGTTCAATTAAGCGGCTCGATATTTTTTGCAATTCAGCTGATAATTCTGCTAATACCTCACCTTGTGTGAAATCAAGTAAAAATGGAGCATCCGATGGAAATTTATTTTTAGGTAATTCGTCTAAGTATTCACCAGTCTCAAGAATGGGAAAATATTTATCATCTCGATAAAGATAACCAATTCTAGAATACTCCTCAACTGAAATCCTCACTGTACTCGGGAATTGTCTATCAATACTAACATTAGCAATTTCCTTATGAGCCAGTAAACGGTCTGTTACTGCTTCTTTTTCTAAATTCCACATGCTTGTCCCATTATTGATTTTACTTAATTTAATGATATCAGCTTCAGAAACAAAATAATTGCTTTTAACATCTACATTTCTAACATGGCTTAATGGAGATTGAAAATAGACCATCAGTAAAAGGAGTAAGAAAAAGAAAGATAAAAAAAACAGCAAACGCCGATTAGCACGCTGCTTCCGTTGCTCTTTTAGCGATGGAATTCGTTCATTAATTGTGACGACTTTTTCCTTACTCATATTTACTCCTCCGACTACTCTTGCCATCCTTGTAAAAGTAACCATTCTTAAACTAGAAAAGCCTCCTTCCTCCCCTATAAAACGAAAGGAAGGACACCCCTTACTCGATCTTACTATTTTCTTAATTGTAACATATTCACTTCTGAAATTAATCTATTTTAATCGTTTTCTTTTGGGCGACCAATCATTTCTACTTCCGTCTCAATATCTATGTCATATTTTGTTTTTATTGTCTGCTTAACATGGTTAATTAAATCAAGTACATCTTGTGCTTTCGCATTTTCGATGTTAACAATAAAATTGGCATGCATCGTTGATATCTGCGCTCCACCAATTTGAAATCCCTTTAATCCAGCCTCTTCAATTAATTGACCAGCATAATTCGGAAGTGGATTTCGAAAAACACTTCCACATGTTGGATGCTTCCATGGTTGAGAATCTCGCCGGTAATCTTTATTGGCTTGCATATGCTTGACGATCTCAGCTTTATCTCCTTTTTCTAATTGAAAGACAGCCTCAACACAAATGCCCTTTTCTCTCTGGAGACGAGATGTTCGGTAGGAAAAGTCCATATCTTCCCCTTTAATCCATTCAAGACGTCCATCTGGAAAAAGAACTAAGGCTTTTTTGAGAATGTTTGAAACATCTGATCCGTGTGCTCCAGCATTCATAAAAACCGCCCCACCTACAGATCCAGGTATACCTCCAGCAAACTCAAGACCAGCAAGTCCTTCACGACTTATAACAGTAGCTAGCTTAATAAGAGGATAACCCCCACCTACCTGAATGGTATCGTCCTTAATCTCAAGATGGTCCATTCCTTTTCCTAACTTTATAACAACTCCTTCAATCCCTCCATCTGCAACTAACAAATTTGATCCCCTGCCTATAACTCGCCAAGGAACACCATATAATCCAATAAGATCCATTAGTTTCTTCACGCTCTCTACATGATCTGGTTCAACTAATACATCTGCCGGTCCCCCGATTTTCCATGTTGTGTGATTAGAAAGGGGTTCATTTTCTTTTACAATGCCAATATTTTCTTGTTTTACTTTTTCAATAAATGGTTTCATATTTTGTTCCCTCTTTTCATGCTACAAGAAGTTAAACTATCTATTTTCACAGTATGCACATGCCTATTTATCGTGAAACGTCTATCAGAACTTGATAGACATTTCTAGCCGCATGCGGAACACCTAATTCTAGTGATGCACGATTCATTTCATCCCATTTTCCTTTCACGGAAAAAACATGATCAATATCTTTAAGTAATGTCTCTCCGCTCATTTCTAGCTCTTTTCGCACAATTGCTGCTCCATTCACTTTTAGAGCATTCGCATTTTTCTCTTGATGATTATTTGTAACATATGGACTCGGTATTAAGATACTCGGCAAACCGAGTGCAGTAATCTCAGCTAATGTCGTAGCTCCTGCACGAGCAACAATTAAATCAATTGCCCCTAATACATCTGGCATATTATGAATAAACGGTTTTATAATCACATTCCTTGATTGTTCAACTTCATTTACCTTTTCCATGACGGCATCATAGTGAACAGAACCCGTAACATAGACTACTTGGTAATTCTTTTTTGACCATTCTCCAATTACTGAAAGAAATGCATCATTAATCGGTCTAGCCCCTCTGCTCCCCCCTACAATCAAGACCGTTTTCTTAGTTGTATCAAGACTAAGTGAAGCTCTACCTGCTTCTCTATCAATATTTAAGACATCCGAGGCTCTTGGATTACCAGTAAAAACAACTTTTTCCTTTGGGAAGAATTGTTTTGCTTCTTCAAAACAGACCGCAATACGATCAACATACTTACTTAAAAACTTATTTGTTAAGCCTGGAACACTGTTTTGTTCATGAATCACAGTTGGTATATTTAACTTTGCTGCCGCATAAACAACAGGGCCGCAAACATATCCACCTGTGCCGATGACAACATCTGGTTTAAAGTTTTGTATTAATTTCTTTGCTCGTTTGGTTCCCGTTAGAAAACGTGTGATCGTTTTAATATTTTCAATTGATAATTTTCGTTTAAATCCCGATATATGTATTGTCTCGAATGGGATGTTCTCTCTTGGAACAATCTCCGCTTCTAGTCCACGAGACGTCCCTATGTACAGAATTTCTGCACCTTCATGTTTCTTTTTTATTTCTTTAATTAACGATAAGGCGGGATAAATATGGCCTCCTGTGCCTCCTCCACTTACAACTACTCTCATCGGCTTCCTCCCAAATAATTGATTACTAGTGCATGTTCAAAAAGAGGTATTTAATAGCTTCATTCATTGCTATGAGGCTGTTCAATTGGATAAAGGGAACACTTCCCTTTTTGAACAACCTCTACTACCATTTTATCATGAACAGAACTTGTATTATACACGAATCCTGCTAGTTTTTTCATCATTCCACTTTCTTTCACACTTTCACATGGATCAAGACTATTTCTTATGAGTATTTTCCTAATAGTGGGGCCGCTGCATCTTTTAGGCCTATACTTAAGTGACTTTTTCAGAATAAGCGAGTAGCATGTGGAGCATTACAACCACTTTTTTGAACACGAACTTATAAGACAGTCAAGGAACTCATGCTTATTATAGGGTTTCACAATTTTTCTTTCTTACCTTACATAACGACTAATATTTAACAACACACCAATTGAGACTAGCATTAACGTTAGAGATGATCCTCCATAACTAAGCAACGGAAGCGTGATTCCTGTGACTGGCATTAAACCTGTTACTACACCGATATTAATCATGACTTGAATCGCAACCATCGAGATAATTCCAACTGCTAAGAAGCTCCCGAATAAATCTGGCGCCCCTAAAGCAATTCTAATTCCTCTCCAAAGTAATATCCCAAATAAGAAGAGAACGATGAAGCCCCCAATAAATCCAAGTTCTTCAGATAAAATAGCAAAGATGAAGTCTGTCTGGGGCTCAGGCAAGTAAAAGTATTTTTGTCTACTTTCTCCAAGGCCCATTCCCATTAAGCCCCCAGGACCTATTGCATAAAGAGACTGGATAATTTGAAAGCCGCTTCCTAAAGGGTCTGACCAAGGATCTAAGAATGAAGTGATTCGTTTTATCCGGTAAGGAGCAGATGCAATTAAAGCAACAAATCCAGCTAAACCAGCAATCCCTAACCATGCAAAATGACTGAGACGAGCCCCCGCAACAAAGATCATAATGACAGATGTTCCAACCATGACAGCACCTGTACCTAAATCTGGTTGCAACATAATCATTCCAAAAGCAACCATAACAAGAACAAGGGAAGGAACAAGACCATTTTTAAAGGAAACAATTTTCTTTTGATTTTCAGATAAGTACTTTGCCAAAAAGGCAATCATAGCCATTTTCATAAATTCAGAAGGTTGAATTGAAAAGGCTCCAATCCCCAACCAACTTCTTGCACCACCACGAACGAGCCCGACACCGGGTATTAAAACGATGACCAACAAAATAAAGCAAACAATTACGATGACTTTTGACCAAGTACGCCATGTCCAATAATCAACACGCAACATAAATAGCATAGTCATGACCCCTACTCCAGCAAAAAACAGCTGTCGCTTGGCAAAGAAAAAAGAATCATCAAATCTGTAATTTGCCCATGCAGCACTTGCGCTATAAACCATTATTAACCCAATCACCAAGAGCGCAATCGTTGTAAACATCAGTACATAATCTGGCGCTGTTTTCACTTTTGGCATTTCATACACCTCATCTAACAGGAATTAAGTTATAGAGTTGATCAAAAGGTCGGTCTTCCTTTCTTCAATATCTTGAAATACAAGTTTTCTAAATTCGACTGTACAACCCCTCAACTTAAACGTATGCATGAAGTGTTCAAAACATGTCCATCACTAAGTCTTAAATGAACTCCCAGCAGTAGTATTGAAATTTCCAATTGGGCATAAAAATACTAAGTTGTTTCTACGCAAAAAAGCCAACTCCAAAGAGATGGCTTCTTATTGCAAAGAATTCGCATAAAGATTTGTGAAGAGAAGAAAATCGTTTATACTCCTTTATATTCCTAAGTGTTCAACCGCTTGTACAAAACGCTCTCCCCGTTCCTCAAACGTCTTAAATTGATCCCAACTTGCACAAGCTGGTGAAAGCAAAATGACATCTCCTCGCTCAGATTGTTCATATGCACTCTTTACTGCATCTTCAATTGACTGAGCAAAAAGAATTGTATCGACATTGGCTTTTTTCGCTGTTTTTGCAAGTTTTTCTTTCGTCTGTCCGAATGTAACAAGTGCTTTTACATTGCTTAATGAGGAAACTAAATCGTCAAACTCATTCCCTCTATCTAATCCGCCGGCTAACAAAATAATAGGTTGATCAAATGCTTCTAAAGCTTTTTGAGAAGCTAAAATATTCGTGGCCTTCGAATCATTGTAAATACGTCTGCCATTAAACTCTTTAACATATTGCAAACGATGCTCTACGCCACTAAATGTTGTCAGAACATGGTTAATTTGTTCTATCGTCGCTCCCATTATTAGGGCTGCTCCAATTGCCGCTAAGATATTCTCAAGGTTATGGGCGCCAGGTAATACAATTGAATCTACTGAGACAATTCTTTGTTGATCATAATAAATTGCCCCGTTTTTGATATACAAACCAGCATCTAGCTTTTTTGTAACAGAGAAGGGAATAAGCGTTGCAGAACTAGTCTCTGCCACTAGGACAACATCTTCATTATCTGCATTAAAGACTAAGAAATCCTCTTTTGATTGATTAGCTGTTATTTTCGCTTTTGCATAGCGATACTCATCCTTTGTTCCATGATAATCAAGATGCGCATCAAATAAATTTAAAAAGACGCTAACTTTTGGCTTAAAGGTTTCAGTTCCAAGCAACTGGAAACTAGACATTTCTAGCACAATGATATTTTCAGATGTTGCCTTCTCTGCTACCTCACATGCCACAGTACCAATATTCCCAGCTATTAGAGGCTCTTTCTTACTGCCAATTAACATTTCATAAATAAGCGTTGTTGTTGTTGTTTTCCCGTTTGAACCGGTAATGGCCACAATTTCAGCCTTACTAATAATCGAAGCTAATTCAACTTCGGTTACGACAGTTAACCCTTTCCTTAACGCTTCACTGACAATCGGATTAGAATATGGGATTCCAGGATTTTTAACAACAAAGTCAAACGCTTCATCCAATAATTCAACAGGATGATGACCGCAAATAACCCGGATGCCGAGTTTCTCTAATTCTTTTGCCTTTTCATTCTCTTCATAAGGCTTTGAATCATTCACAGTTACAATAGCATCAAGTTTAGAAAGAAGCTTTGCTGCCGCTTCCCCACTTTTCGCTAAACCTAGTACTAAGATTTTTTTTCCTTTAAATTGTTCTTGTGACTTCATTTACAACCACACCTCTAAATAGATTCCTAAGCAAGCAAAAATCATACCGACAAACCAAAATGTCACGACAACACGCCATTCAGACCAACCTGAAAGTTCATAATGATGGTGAAGAGGACTCATTTTGAATACCCGTTTCCCTCTCGTTTTAAATGATATAACTTGAATAATAACCGAAAGAGTTTCAATAACGAAAACCCCACCGATTAAAACAAGCAAAATTTCCATTTTCGTCATAATGGCAATCGCTGCAATCGCTCCACCTAATGCTAATGACCCTGTATCCCCCATAAAGACCTTGGCTGGGTGGGCATTAAACACTAAAAATCCAAGTACCGAACCGACGATTGCTGCACTAAAAATCGAAACATCAATAAAACCTGCATGCCATGCAAGAACTGCAAAAGCACCAAAAGCGATTGCTCCTGTTCCAGCAAGCAGCCCGTCTAACCCATCCGTTAAATTTACAGCATTTGATGCTCCAACTAACATGATAATAATTAGTGGTAAGTATAACCAACCTAGATCAATCGAATAACTAGTAGCAGGAATCGTAATTTCAGTGGAAAAATCCATTTGAATTAGGCCGATATAAAATAAAACTGAAATGAGTAATTGCCCAACTAATTTTTGTTTCGAAGTTAATCCAAGATTCCGTTTCAAGACAACTTTTATAAAGTCGTCTAAAAATCCAACTAAGCCAAACCCGACTGTTACGAGTAGCAATAATAGAATTTCTTGGCTAAAAGCTAAAAAACGAGTTGATATAAATAAAGTCGTCGCCAAAACGGTAAGGACAATGACAATTCCTCCCATTGTTGGGGTTCCACTTTTCTTTTGATGTGATTTTGGACCTTCCTCACGAATGCTTTGCCCAAATTTAAGTCTTCTTAAAAAAGGGATAAAAAGCGGAGACAGGAGGACAGCAATTAGAAATGAAAGCAGTAAGGTAAGAAGTAAAACGCGCTCTAACATCACTGATCATTCCTCCTTTCTTTTCAATGAATGACCTATCCTTTGTTACTTATTAAAGGTTGATACGTCAATCTATTCTATTTTTATTGTTATCATTCAATCTATTCTTATATGTCAATCACTACAAGAAAATATCATTTGCACCCTTTTACTTGTTTAACAGACTATCATTAAAATCCGATCGTTCTAAAATTCCTTCACGAGCTACTTCACGATCGTCAAAATGATTCGTCGTATCACCGATTATTTGATACGTTTCATGACCTTTTCCTGCTATTACGATGATGTCGCCTTTTGCGGCCTCTTTTATTGTTTGTTTGATTGCCTGCTTTCGATCAAGAATCACTTCAAATTGCCCTTTCCGAACGCCAGCAACCATGTCTTGAATAATTTTTTTGGGATCTTCCGAACGAGGGTTATCTGAAGTAAAGATAGCACGATCTGCATAGTCACTTGCAATTTTTGCCATAACTGGTCTCTTTGTCCGGTCCCTGTCTCCTCCGCACCCAACAATGGCGAAAATACGATGTGTCGCAAAGTCTTTTACTGTTTTTAACACATTTTCTAGACTGTCCGCTGTATGTGCATAATCAACAATGACAGTAAAATCTTGCCCCTCATCTACCGCTTCAAATCGGCCCGGTACCCCTTTTACTTGCTCTAAGCTTTTTTTAATATCTTTAAGCTTTACATTTGAAACTAAAGAGGCTGCGGTAGCTGCAAGTGCATTGTATACACTGAACATTCCAATCAGTTGAAGTGATATCGATTCACGTTCTCCAAATGCATCAATGTCAAACGTTGTTCCAGAAGGAGTTATCCTAATATTTGTCGCCATAACGTCAGCTTTTCCTTTTACGCCATATGTAACTACATCTACTGTTGTTAACCGGGAAAACTCTATCGATGCAGGATCATCACCATTTAGCACCGCTACTTTATCTGTAAACGTATTACCAAGTTGAGCAAATAAAAGGCCTTTTGCATAAAGGTAAGCTTCCATCGATTCATGATAATCCAAGTGATCTGGTGTCAAATTCGTAAACACAGCGACATCAAAGTCACAGCCCCGAACTCTCCCTAGGTGAAGTGCGTGTGACGACACTTCCATCATCACTGTATCAACTTGTTCTGCTAGCATCTCTTTAAATAGCTGCTGCAATGGCAATGATTCAGGCGTCGTGTTTTTTGTCTCATACTGCTTAGCCCCAACTTTTGTGTACATCGTACCAATTAAACCTGTTTTTCTTTTGGCATCCTGCATTACTTTTTCAATGAGATGTGTTACGGTCGTTTTTCCATTTGTTCCTGTAACCCCAATTAGATGAAGTTTTTCCGTTGGATTGTCATAGTAGTGACAAGCAAGCTTTGCCATAGCTCGTTTTGTGTCTGGTACAATTATTACAGGGACCGACACAGAGAGAGGGCGTTCAGCGATAATAGCGACCGCCCCTTGATTTACTGCCTGTTCAGCAAAATCATGTCCATCTACTGTATACCCTTTTATACAAATAAATACAGTACCCGCTTTTACTTTTCTAGAATCCATTTCAAGAGACGTAACTTCAGGATTTACACCAACCGTAATTTTTTGAAAACGTAATGATAAAAGTAACTCTTGTAGCTTCATAATTCTTCAGACCTCTCAATCCATCCATATCACAATATAGCGTTCAAAAATTCGCCATTCCCTTTTGGACAATGTTGACCATTTTTCCAAACACCTTAATTATTTTAGACGTTTTGTCCTTATTTGTCACCCATATAAAGTCGGATTGTTGAACCCTCTGTTACTTTGACTCCCGGTTCAGGTGATTGCGCTAGTACATGACTACCTTCACCGTCTGCTTCAACTTTTAATTCATAGTAAGATTCATGAATCTCTCGCTTCGTTCGACCTATTAAATCAGGGACTTCAATTAACGGGGTATCTGTCCAAGTTAGTTCTTTCTCAATTTGACCTTCACGCTTTTCAACCCCCATCGCCAGCAAGCTATCTCCAATAATATTACCGACAATCGGCGCTGCTACAACTCCACCAAATTGCAACGTATTTTTCGGATTGTCAATCGCGACATATACAACAATTTGCGGGTCATCAGCAGGTGCAAATCCTATAAATGAGACGATGTGATTATTTTCTAAATAACGGCCATCTTTTGCTTTTTGAGCTGTCCCTGTTTTTCCACCCACTCGATATCCATCCCGAAAAGCTCCTTTACCAGATCCTAACGCAACAACATGTTCAAGAGCATAACGAACTTCTTTTGAAGTTTGTTCTGAGACAACGCGTCGCTTCATGATAGGAGATTGTTTCTCAACGACTTCACCAGTTAAAGGATCGACCCATTCTTTTGCTAAGTATGGTTGATATAAGTATCCTCCGTTAATCGCAGCAGAAACTGCTGCCACTTGTTGAATCGGAGTAACAGCTACCCCTTGACCAAAAGCAGTAGTCGCTTGCTCAAGGGGGCCAACACGATCTCGGTTAAAAAGAATACCAGTTGCTTCTCCTTGTAGGTCAATTCCTGTTTTTTGACCAAAACCAAAGTCTTCAATGTAATCAAATAATCTATCTTTCCCTAACCTTTCTCCAAGTACAACAAATCCAGGGTTACAAGAATTTTGTACAACTTCTAAAAACGTTTGGTGTCCATGACCACCTTTTTTCCAACATCGCAAATTTCTTCCAGCCACTTCAATATAACCAGGGTCATTAAATGTATCTTTCTCAAGGTCTACTTCTCCCTCTTCTAAAGCAGCTGCAAGAGTAATAATTTTAAATGTTGAACCCGGCTCATATTGCATCCAAACTGGTTTATTTTGGTTATATATATCCGGGGTTACATTCCGAAAGTTTTCCGGATCATAATGTGGTCTGCTACTCATCCCCAATACTTCACCTGTATTTGGATTCATGGCAATTGCAATGGCACCATCCGGGTTATAAGTTGCTTCAGCAATATCTAACTCCCGCTCTATTGTTGTTTGCACACGACTATCAATCGTTAACCGTAAATCAAGCCCGTTTAAAGGTGCTGTGTACTCATCTGCAAGATTCGGCATTCGATTTCCCTTGGCAGTGGAAAAAAACGATACATGGCCACTAGTCCCTTTCAACTCTTCTTCATAGTATAACTCAAGACCCGTCAACCCTTGATTGTCAATCCCAGCAAAACCCAATACATGCGATAGATAACTTCCAAATGGGTAGTGTCTTTTGCTATCTTCGGCAATATAAACCCCTGCTAAACGTAACTCACGTACTTCACTTGCCTTTTCTTTTGTCACCTTTCTACCTTCAGGATTGATTCGTACAATGGACTTATTCTTTGTTACATACTCATAGGCTTTCTTATGATCCATATCCAAAACCGACGCTAATTTCTCCGCTGTATCGGCTGGATCTCTTACTTGTCTTGGAACGACAAGAATCGATGGTGCACTCACATTCGTTGCTAAGACTACATCATTCCGATCACGAATTTCCCCTCTTTTCGCTTCAAAAGGTACATCCCTACTCCATGAGTCTTCAGCTCGATCCGTTAACCAATCACCTAATGCAAACTGAACATAGCCAAGCCTCAAAGCAATAATGATAAAAATAGCCAGTCCCAAAAAAAGTACAATGATTAGTCGTTTACGTACTGTTACGTTAGAAACTCGCACTGTAATACCTCCTGCATACATTTCATATCAGCTTGATTAAACGTATGCTTGTACGTTACTAGATAGAACAAGTGCTATAGCTTCTTCCTCCTTATTCTCCTGTTTGTTCAGTTGATTGTTCAGATGTCTCTTCCTCCAAAACATCTTCACTGCTATTAGGCTCGAGCTCAACTACCACATAATCACCTTTTCGTATCGTAGATCCCGGTTCTAAACTTTGAGTTCTTACATACCCATTCCCAAAAAAAGTCGGAGTAAGTTCCATAACTTGGGCAAACCTTCTAACATCACGATTTGACCAGCCCGTTAAGTCAGGCATTTGAAATTTCTCACTATCTGTTCTAACGAAAAGGCGCTCTCGAGGTAACATCCCTTTTCCAGAGAGAGGTTGTTGAGATTCAACGGTAGAACCTGAACCGAGTAAAACTAAATTAATTTCTTCAGCTTTAAGACTTTCCTTCACTTCTGGAACTGAACGACCAACATAATTTTCCGTCTCGAAGCCCGTTTCTATTTCTTCAACAATTTCTTCAACTGAAGGTGTAATATTTAAGTATTGTAAACTATGCTTCATAATCGTGTTGAAAATCATGGATGTCGGAGCCGAACCTGCTTCATCTAACTCTAACTGCGGTCGATCTATCGCTACGTACACAATGACTCTAGGATCGTCTTTAGGCGCCATTCCTAAAAATGAAAAAATATTCCCTCCATGACCTTGTATATAGCCAGGTCCACTAGGATTACTAATCTGAGCCGTACCTGTTTTTCCAATCACATTGAATCCATCTAAATGATATGGGTGACCAGTACCAGCTGAAGAAGAAACAACCCCTTCAAGAAGATCTTTCACTTGAGTGGCGGTATCTTTTGATATCGGTTCTCCTACAACTTCAGCCTCATTCTTCTGAACGACCGTATTCGTATTTGAATCTACTATACGATCAATCATATACGGCTTCATCATTTTCCCTTCATTTGCTATCGCTGTTGCAGCTTGAATTTGTTGAATAGGGGTCACAGCAGTACCTTGCCCGTATGCAGTAGTTGCTAATTCAACTGGTCCTCTTTTTGCTATTAAACTGTCTGCCTCATTGGGTAGATCAATTCCTGTTTTTTGATCAAAACCAAATTTTTGTAAATACTCATATAGTTTTTCTGGTCCTAATTTTTCTAAGACTAATTTAGCCATCGCTACATTCGACGACCTGTAAAACCCTTCATCAAATGAAATTGCACCCCAACCTTGCGCTTTATTATGATCTCCTATTCTCCGATCAGCCACTTGAATCGTACCAGATTGATAGAGTTCATCCCCTGAATAAACCCCTTCTTCAATAGCAGCAGCAACAGTAAACATTTTCATCGTGGAGCCCGGTTCAAACCGATCAGATATTGCGTAATTTAAATAGTTTGTAATTTGCTCGTACTGATTTGGATTAAAACTTGGACGATTGCTCATCCCTAGTATCTCACCTGTTTTTGGATCAGCAACAATCGCAATCATTTTTTCAGGATTGTATTCTTCCTCGACTTGAGTCATTACCTGCTCAAGTGCTGTTTGGATATTTGAATCCAGTGTTAAGTACACATCGTGTCCGTTTTTGGCTGGTGTAATATGTTGATTAGGATTTAGCAAAGGGAGTCCTTTACGGTCTCTTTGATAGCTAATGGAGCCATCCTCAGCTTTTAACAGCTCATGTAAACTTCTCTCAAGACCCATTCTTGCCTCTCCCATATCTCTTTCAGTGTAACCTATAACATGAGAGGCATATGTTTGTTTTGGGTAATACCGCCTTGGTTCATCTCGAAAATAGATTCCATCTAGCTCTAAATCAAGAATCGCTCTCATTTGTTCATGAGTCATATTTTTAGCGCCTAACCCTAGCTCAATTTGAAATTTATCACTTGCTTTTCCATTTTCTAAAGCCTTTGCCAAAGCATCTTCATCCATATTAATATGTGGAGCAAGTAAGCTTGCTGTTTTTTCAATGTCTCTTACATAACTACGGTAATTTTCATCTAACACCGCATATACAGTATACGAGTTGAGTTCTTGTGCGATCGCACTTCCCATGCGATCATAAATGGTTCCACGAACTCCTTCTATTTCCCTTGTTATCGTCCATCTCTCTTCCCCAAGCGCTTGTAAATTTTGTCCGTCTATTTCCTTTGTCGTTTGAATATAAATAATTCGACCAAGTAAAATAAAAAACAACACTAGTACAACGCCTAACAACAAAACCGCTCTCTTGTTTGTGACAGATCTTTTTATTTCCAACGTTTTCACCTCTTTATCTACTATGCCATAGGTGAGATTCGATTACAGCGTTACAAATTATACCATTTTAAGAGTTACTTCAAGAAGTCCATCAATTTTCTCCTGTTTTGAAACACTCTCTTAGCTGAAAAAACTAGCTCATCGCTGAACTAGTTTTGCACGACTTTCACCTTATTATCATCAAGGGACATCCCAAGTTTCTCTGAAGCTATATGTAAAATACGATCTGGCGCACTCAGTTCAGCTACTTGTAATGTTAACCCCTCGTTTAACTGTGTTTGCTGATTGATTGTTTGTTCTAATTGATAAACTTCTTGGTTTGCACTGTAAAGAGTTGCGTAATTATGAACCATCACTCCTAGTACGATAAAAATGATCAACGTAACCAACCCAACAATCGCTTTTTCACCAACGGTTATCGGGTTACGAACACGACGTACACGCGTTCTAGTTTGTATCTTCCTCTGTTCTTGTTCTTGAAACTTACGCGCTACCATACTCAATTTTACTCCCCCTTATCGTTTTTCTGCCACTCTCAATTTTGCTGATCGTGATCGATTATTCGCTTCTAGTTCCTCATTTGAGGCTACAATCGGTTTCCTTGTAATCAATTTTAAAATTGGTTCATGACCTTCTGGAATAATCGGCAAACCCGGTGGAAGATCTGGACCCTTACTTTTTTCTCGAAACACTTCTTTACAGAGCCTATCTTCTAATGAATGGAACGTGATGACAGAAATCCGCCCCCCTGAAGCTAGTAAAGAGATTGAATCCTCTAAAGCATCTTCGAAAGCTCCTAATTCATCATTGACAGCTATTCTAATGGCTTGAAATGTCCGCTTGGCAGGATGTCCACCAGTACGTCTAGCCGGGGCTGGAATCGCTTCTTTTATGATTTCCACAAGTTCCCCTGTTGTCTCAATCTTTTTCTTGTTTCGATGCGCTTCTATCTTCCTGGCAATATGCTTGGCAAACTTTTCTTCTCCATACCTTGCTATGATTTTGAGAAGTCGTTCAAACGGCCATTCATTTACAACTTGATAAGCTGATAACTCTGCTGTTTGATCCATCCTCATATCAAGAGTAGCATCTTGATGGTAGCTAAACCCACGCTCTGCATCGTCTAGTTGAGGACTCGATACTCCAAGATCAAATAATATCCCATCTACCTTCGTAACTCCTAGCTGTTCTAGTTCACGTTTTAAATATCGAAAATTACTTTTAATAAATGTTACTTTTCCTGCGTAAACCTGCAATTGCTCTTTTGCATGCGCTAATGCTTTGCCATCTTGGTCAAATGCATAAAGATGTCCATCTTCCCCCAGTTGTGCCGCAATTAAGGATGAATGTCCAGCACCACCCAATGTACAATCCACATAAATCCCATCTGGTTTGATGTTTAGTCCATCCACTGATTCTTGTTTTAACACCGTAATATGATGAAACATTTCACTACCTCCAAAGGCACTCTCTACAAATCAAAATCTACAATATTTTCAGCAATTTCACTAAATGATTCCTCTGATTCAGCGAAATAATCTTCCCAAATCGTTTTACTCCAAATTTCCACTCGATTGGAAACTCCAATCACAACGCACTCCTTTTCAAGTTGTGCATATTCCCTAAGTGGAGAGGCTATATTTACTCTCCCCTGTTTATCTATTTCACATTCAGTCGCGCCAGAAAAGAAAAATCTCGTAAACGCTCGTGCATCTTTCTTAGTAAAGGGCAGGGTTTTTAATTTGTCCTCGAGCTTCTTCCACTCTTCCTGTGGATAAACAAATAAACAACGATCAAGCCCACGGGTCACAACAAAAGACGAGCCTAAATCATCCCGAAACTTCGCCGGAACAATCATACGACCTTTCTCATCTACGTTATGGCGATATTCACCCATAAACATCGCTTACCCATCTCCCCCCACTTACTACCCTTAAGTTACCACATTCCTCCACTTCGCACCACAATAATTTTTTGAATTATCCACAACAAAAAAAAACCCACCATAAGGCAGGATCTTTTATCCACATTTCGACGGAAAAACATAACACAAATTTACAAATAGACGATTTTATGCTTGTCGCTAACCGACATCTCCATTGACAACAATCGCCTGAATCCATCCTCTCCGATGACATTCATCAACATAATCGGATGAATTATGCGCTCTTGGGCACGATTTAACGGCGTGAGCCAGTGCCCTGTTTCTGTAAATTTCGAAAGGGTATGCTCATGGCTTTGTCGAACAAAATGTTTCATCTTTTTTTCCATGAAATTTATTTGATCATTCATTATAGCAAGGTTTTTCTCGCCTAACTTAGCTAACGTCGGATCCATTTCCTCTGCAAGTTGACGTATTGGGTAATGATTACTTGCCAATTCATTCCTAACCTTATCTATCACCTCACTGACCGGAAATGATGTTGCTTCCTCAAGCCAAGCCTCACACACTTCTTCCATTTCCCCTTGTAAAAACGGTTTAATGTCATAATTCATTTCCACCAACCACTTTCCAATATGTCGTGGAATAAATGTCAGTTGAATTCGCGGTATTACAGGAGGCATTTTCACATTAAAATGAGCAAAGACTTCTTTTAGCGTAGCCCAATACAATAATTCACCAGGACCAGACACAAATGACAGAACCGGTAACAACCATTCTTGCATCAAAGGTCTTGTTACAACATTATTACTAAATCTTTCCGGGTTTTTAGTTAGAATGTTTGTTAATTCCTCTTTTGTATATGTTACATCTATTCCCTTTACAGAAAAAACACCTTCCTGATAGTCAAGTCGTTTCCGCTCCCCATTTATCTCAAAAAACAAATGAGCATTTTTATCATCTGTTACAATCGGCTCACCATAACCAGCTTTTAAAAATGCATGTGCGCCTTCTTGCTGGGCACTTTGAACACATTCAACATCTCGAATTAATCGCATAAAATAGTCAACTTCTAACTTTCTAATTGCCGGATCATGAGCATCTAATAATAACAAACCTTCTTTTCCAAAAAACCAATTCATCACTTTCCGAAAAAAATCAACAAATGTCGTCGATTGACTGGAAAAAAAAGTAACTTTATCAAGTAACGATTTCGTATAAGCTGTTTCAGGCAACGTAGCAAAAATCTCTTGTAACCACTTTTCTATTTCTGCTGAATCTAGTGAAAGAGAGGACGCAGATGCAATTGGGATATTGTCATGATACAAATGCTTTTTCCATCGTCCTATTTTCTTTTTGTAAACAAACCGTATTTCATCAACATCGTGATCTTCTCCTGCAATCCAGAAAATCGGAATGACAGGTAAATTTAGTTTTTCTTCCTGTTGTTTCGCTAATATGATAATAGACATTGCTTTATAGACCGTATACAAAGGTCCAGTTAAAAGACCAGCCTGCTGCCCGCCGACAACGACCATTGAGTTGGGTTTACGTAGCTTCTCTATTTGAACGTGCGCTCGATCTTCATAGTCAAGAGACGAGTGAACAGACGTTAGATAATCTGCCACCTCGTTCCGTTTATATGTTCTTGTTAAGATGTTATCGACTCTTTTTTTATATTTATCCGTATCACTATATGAATAATCAAAAAAATCTTCGTTCACTTTTCTTCCGCTTATATACTCACTCATAAAACCAGTATTAGATGTTAAGTTGATTTCTCTTACTTCCATATGTATAGACGTCCCTTCGTATTACTAAATTCCTTTCCATCATAGCAAAGTACAAGCAATTGACCAAGTGTAACGAACGAAGGATTAACTTAAAATCCTTAGAAGTAATCCAAATCCACTTAAAAATAAATACGTCATAAAAAACAACAGAAAATTAAAACGCCAAATTCCTTTGAATAACTTTCCAACATGTATATCTCCAGCAAGCCTCCAATGGATAAAAGTAAAAATAAGAGCAACAAAAAAGAAGACTGCTAATATAACCCAAAGAAAGGACTTAGCCCAAAGCTCAACAATAATAAAATTAACAGCAATCATAAAAAGGACTGTCGTCCAGTCAGAAGCACGCTGAATAGACTTAGATTTATTTTTTGACATTTTTGCAGAAAAAATATAGATGATGTACCATCCTAAAAGTGGAATCGTTACGATCGTGGCAATCACCCAAGCTACAACCTCACTCATGAGCAGTCCCCCCATTGTTCAATTTCTTTTGCCCTTATCCCCTCATAAAGAAATGTTAATATAGGCATGAACTTCTTTTGATCCCGGGCTCTTCGAATCAAATATCCTACAATGCTATCGATTTCTGTTTTCCGATTATTCACAATGTCCACAAACATCGAAGAGCGGTTATTCGCTGTTTTTTCACAAACATGACAAACATACTTCCACATTTCTGCATCGTTTGTACATCCAACAACAGAAATTACTTCATTAAACACTAACTTCATCATAGATAAATAATGTTCACTCTTTACTAGTTCACCATTTTCAACTTGAAGTAATGCTGTTATTGGATTGATACAAGCATTGACAACCAGTTTACCCTCTAACATAGAAAACCAGTCCTGCTCTTGTTTAACAGGGAAGTTAGGATCAATAATCCCTTTTAATATCTCATTTACTACCCCTGAACTCTCACGTACATAACTCCACCTTACTCTTCCTACTCCTGTATGATGCACGGTATAATCATTTTTACGTAACGCCCCATGCTCGATAACACCCACAGCCAATTCTGGTATAGCTAATTTAGAAAATATCTCCGTATGTCCCATCCCATTTTGTAAAAACAAAATAGATTTCACTTTTGCAGAATGAACTTTCTTTAACACGCTTGTAACCTGATAAGACTTCACAGCCACGATTAAAAGATCTATCGTTTCATCCCATTTCATGTCAGAAAAAGTAGACACAGATACATTCATTCTAGCTGTTTGATTATGACGAACGACATGCACTCCTTTTTCTTTAATAACATCTACTTGGTCCTTTCGATTGGTTGCTAGCACTATAGCGTGCTGGTGACTGGCGAGATAAAAAGTTACTAACAATCCAATAGAACCTGATCCTACAATTACAATTTTCACTTTTATTACTCCTTGAATTTTTAAGAAAATTGTACCATACCTTTTAGTAAAACGAACGATTATTAATAATCTGATTATTAAAACTTTTCAACATTGGTAAAAAAACGGACATTTTTAAACGCTCCCAACAGAAATTGTAGTAAAATAGAAAAGAATATGCTTACTTAAAGGAGGATAACGACATGCAAAATTATGAAGTTAAGCGTTTACTTGTAAACTATAAAACATTAGAAGAATTTAAAAACTTTCGCGAATATGGCTCTGCAGAACTTTCAATGAAAGGTGACTTAGAAGCTAATATGATTGAAAATGATAGCGAATCACCGTTTTATGGAATATATTACGGTAATAAACTCGTCGCTAGAATGAGTTTATATCGCATCGCCGGTAAATTTGATCGTTATTTCAATCCCCCACAAGATTATTTAGAGCTGTGGAAACTAGAAGTATTAGAACCCTATCGAAAGAAAGGCTATGGAAAAACATTAGTGAACTTTGCAAAATCATTCGGCCTCCCTATTAAGACAAATGCCAGACAAGGCTCAAGTGATTTCTGGACCCACATCGGTTTTGAGGCCGCGACGTACGATGCTACTAGAGATCGTGGCGAAAGTCCTTTTGTCTGGTATCCAACAGGGGTTAAAGAGCAACAAACTGATCAAGAACTCATCAATGTTGAATCAACTGAAAATATCAATTAATCACTTGTCACTTTCACGCACAAGAAAACACACATGAGCGCCTCTTAGGCTCATGTGTGTTTTTTAAATAGATAACTTTCTCGCTCGATCCATAATAGACAATAGAGCTCGATAGTCTTCTGTCATCACTTTCTTTTCTTCTTTTACTTTTTCAAGCTCTTCTTGCAACTTTGCATTTTCAATTTTTAACTTTTCAATTTCCTCGGTCGGAATACGATTTTTCATGCTTTCATGATAGTTTGACAAAAAAGACAATACCGTTTCCATCGTTATTGAAGATGTCTCTTTCCCATTCTTCTCTACTTTCTCTTGGATGTCTTCTCTAACCTCTGGTAACGTTGCAACTGGCTCAGTAACTTCTTCACTACTCTCTTCAAGCCATTCTGTTTTCTCAAACAGTTGTTTCTTCCCTTTTGACCGCTGTTTTTTCGCTAGCGCAATAGCTGATTCATACTTTTTACGGATAGCTGAATTCCACCTGAATCCGCATGCTGCGCTCGTTCTAGATAAGCGTTCTCCAACTTCTTCAAAAGCAGAAAGTTGTGTACTCCCTTCTCGAATATGTCGAAGAACAACTTCAGCTAAAATCAAATCTTCATCGGTGCTCCATGCATCTTGGCGAATCGTTGTCATAGAATCCCTCCTCAAAAGTCTCATTTACTTATTCGTATGCATCTACTAGAGTAGAAAGACTTATTATTAGTAAAAAAATGATATTCTCTTCCCTTTTATGAAGATAGTTTTCGTTCTGATAGGGGTTGATCAAAAAGGAGTGGGCAATAGCTCGCTCGTTATGTGTAAGTTTCTGGAAACCAACTCAGAACTGACTTAAAACATGCTAACGGCTCTGCTCATTGCTTCGTGGTCGTTCAAAAAAGTTAAATCACCCTTTTTGAACAACCTCTAGTAGACAAGTATTACCGATTTTCCAAGATGTATTCATAAATCTAGTACCGAAACTCTTATGAGCGATTTAAAAAGGCTTGAACAGCTTCATGATGTGCATCCGTCTCCCATAACTTGGCACAGTTATGAATTTCATTTTCGATATTTCTATGTATTTTCGTTCGATCTAATTGATCTAATAATCTTGCTTTATAAGCTTGTAACACACCTTTATTTTGCATTAGGTACGGTGTTAGGTACTCAATAACCCCTTCAGGAAATGACGTGTTCAAAACAACTTTTTGCAAGTACCCTTTTTTATATAACTCATCAACACTATACATTCTAGCTGAGAGCAACATGTCTAGCGCTATGTTTTTTGTTACTCTCTCAAAGAGTAACGTACCTCCTCCCCAACCTGTTGTTATTCCAAGTTTCCCTTGAACAAAGCCTACTTTTACGTGAGGAGCGCCAACTCTTATATCACAGGCTGTCGCTAACTCGCTCCCTCCCCCAACAGCGGTTCCATTTAGAGCAGCTACTGTTACTTTTGGAAAAAATGCTAGCCTTTCAAAGATTGCCCCCATTTTCAATAGCATCTCCTTCGCTTGCTTTTCGGATTTCAAGTATTGAAACATTGACAAATCTCCGCCAGAACAAAAAGCGCGTTTTCCCGAACCACTTATAACAACAATGCCACTAGCATCCCTTTCAGCTAGCGTTAACGCATGATTTAATTCCTCCATCACCTGTACATTTACAGCGTTCCTTATTTCTTCTCGATCAATTTGAATCCAGGTCACACTGTTACCATAGTTTTTAATCTGTACAGTCTCCAAATATGCTCTCTCCCTTTTATAATTGTACTAGCACTAGTAGTTCGACATATCCATATTTTCTCCTCTGATGTCAAATCACTTCTAAAGATGTCTCAAAGAATTACCAGCAATATAACTGATTAGTGCAAACACAAAAAAGACGAAGAGGAACTCTTCGTCTAATTGATCATATCCAATTACTTGCTGATCACGTCTTGGCCTTTGTAAGAGCCACACTCTTTACAAATACGGTGAGCAAGCTTTAATTCTCCACACTCAGGACATTTAGTCATACCTGGTACCGCTAATTTGTAGTGAGTACGACGCTTGTTTTTGCGAGTTTTCGATGTTCTTCTAAATGGTACTGCCATCATTCCCACCTCCTTAAAAAATCTATAAAATCCAACTTCGTTCACTTAAGTTGGTATATGAAATGAAGGCCCGACCGTTGCCGGTGCTTCGATTTTCCTATTTCTTGTCAAAAAACTTTGCCAAATCAGCCAATCTTGGATCAATTCGATTGTTGTGATCTTCCTCCGTAATGAGTCCCCAATCTTTCCCGGATGGCGGCGCAAGACGTTCTGCCTCTTCTTCCGCATATACTTGAATCGGAATCTCAAGTAAAATTCTTTCTTTAATGGCAGGGAGCAAATCAACGGTTTCACCTTCAAAAAAGTTGATATCATCATGATCGACATCTGCTGTTACATAATCATTTGCTTGATGAAAATGCTCAGTCACATGAAGATCAATTGGAAACTTCACATCTGCTAAAGTTCTGACACATGGAAGAACTAACTCTCCTTTGATATCAAGCAAAAAGGTAAGCAGTGGACCAGAGTAGATGAGTTCTCCTTTAACATGAAACGGAGAGACGACCCTAATTTCTGGATTTAATTCTTTTAAGCTAGATAAGTCAATTTCTTCTTCAAATGTAAATGGTTCGCGCTTGGCTACAGTTAATTGCTGTAATGACCATTTCATTTCGATCACCTCTAAGACAACAAAATTAAGTATAGCTCTACACTATTTGAATGTCAACCTTTTTTCTTTACACTTGATTGACTATAATAAACTGACTAGAGCTAGTACTTGTTTAAAGCATGACGTTTATTGTAGCATGTCATAAAAGAAGAGTAAAGATACTCTATTTATCCAAAGTACAAAGACCTTAAAAATAAAACGATCAAGAATGATTTCTACCTAGAATTAGGTGATTTAATGAATTCACATTGCTATAAAGGATTAGGTGATTTTAATGAAAGCAGTCGGAATTGTAGTCGAATATAACCCATTTCACAATGGACACCATTTCCAAGTTAAGAAAGCACGACAACTAACAAATGCAGATGTTGTAATAGCAATTATGAGTGCCTCCTTTTTACAACGAGGTGAGCCTGCAATTGTTTCAAAGTGGTATAGAACACAAATGGCACTCGCTTGTGGAGTCGACTTAGTCATTGAGCTACCATATATTTATTCTACCCAAAAAGCAGAATCGTTTGCGAATGGAGCCATTTCTCTTTTAGCTGAAATGGACGTTGACTTCATCAATTTTGGCAGTGAGTCAGGAAAGGTACAGGACTTTGAATATTTACTTACATTTATGAATAAAAACAAGCGCACTTTTGATCAACTTGTAAAAGAAAATATGAAATTAGGTTATAGTTATCCCCGGGCAACCTCTGTAGCATTTACGCAATTAAACCCGGACTCAGACACCCTTTCATTAACACAACCGAATAATATATTAGGTTTTCATTATATGAAAGCGATTCAAGAGCAAGGACATTCGATTCATGCTACTACAACTTTACGACGTCAAGCTCATTATCATGATCAAGAGATTTCAGAAGGGTCAATTGCCAGCGCTACAAGTATTCGTCAAGCCATTCAAGAAGATCGAATACCAGAGATAAAGCATGTCATGCCAGAAGAGTCCTTTCAACTTCTTATCTCATACAAACAGTCCTACAATTTACTGCATACTTGGGAAGATTACTATGATTTATTACAATACAAAGTTCTTTCAACACCTGTTAATCACTTACGAATGATATATGAATGCGAAGAAGGTCTGGAATATCGGGTTCAAGATGTCACCAAGCGTGCAACTTCATTTTCTGACTGGATGCAACAATTAAAAACAAAACGTTATACGTGGACGAGACTTCAGCGATTGGCTACTCATATTTTAACCAATACAACGAAACTAGAAATGAAAGAAGCTTTAACGCAACAAACACCTGAATATATCCGCTTGTTAGGAATGAATATGACTGGCCAAGCTTATTTAAATCATTCAAAGAAGCATCGTCGTATTCCATTAATAACAAAGCCCGCAAAAGCAAAAGGAATAACAGCTTTCCTTGAAGAGCGCGCAACAAATATCTATTTAGCTCCACTTTCAAGTGAGATACGCCGTAAAGAGATGAGTGAACAATTCTCAAGACGACCTATAATCAAACATTAAGAAAAGGATGGCATTTGCATCTCCATTAGTTACTTCAAACAAAAAGAGCCGTTTGAGACAAATCTCAAACAAGCACTTTTTGTTTGTTTACAACTACCTTTGCGGAAGCGACTCTAAAAAGGCCAACACTTCATCAAATGTATCAATTGGAATGATTTTCATATCGGTTCCAATATCTTCAGCTGCATCGAGTGCTTCTTGATAATTTGAATGATTAGCCCCACCTTCATGTGGAGCTAAGAAATAATCTGCTCCTGCTTTATCTGCAGCTACAACTTTTTGATTAGCCCCACCAATTCTTCCCACTTCACCAGCCTCATTAATCGTACCTGTTCCGGCAATATCATACCCTTTCGTAATATCGATTTCTAAAAGTTGATTGTAAATTTCCAAAGAAAACATTAATCCTGCAGAAGGTCCCCCTATTTGACTCGTATCAATTGTTACATCTGGGTTAAATGACACTTCTCTGTCCGTTACGGGAGCTGATATACCTATTCCTACTCTTCCTGCAGGTGCGTTCAATCCGTCAGGAAAAGGCGAGAAACCAAGCTCCACTACTTCGGTCTTCCCTTCTCGATTCACCGTTAGCTTTACTGTATCTGCTTCATCCATCCCTTGTAGCTTTTCAATTAATTGCTCTGCAGTCTGCACTTGTTCTCCATCTACTTCAATTATGTGATCACCTGTTCTTAATACATTGTAAGCTGGCATTCCTTCAATCAATGTCGTAACCAAAACTCCATAATGTTCGTATTTAACTATTTTATCTGCTGCTTCATATGCAACAATTTTCGCAACTTCTTGGGAACTCGTCATTGCCATTAACTGACGATGTTGATATTCTTCATCTGTTTCTCCTTCATAACGTAGTTGTTCCTCAGGATAAACCATTCTGTAAGGGCTCATCTGTGCCCATAAATAAAAGAAGAGATTGGCCTTCCCCATTTGAACAGTTGTTAACATAAATGAGCCTTCCTCTTCTGTATATCCATCTTCTACGTCAATTACTTGATCTAAAACCTTTGCTCCTCCAGGTTGAGAGTAATAGTAAGGGAGCTGATAAAAGTGTAGAAAAAGCAAAACGATAATAAAGAAGATCCATCTTTTTTTAATCCTCGACCCTGTCATGTTTGTTCTCCTTCCAATTTGCAATGCAACTTTTGATCTCATCTAATTTATCCAATGTTGCATCTTCACCACATTGAATCAAACGCTCAACTCCAGAAAAATCTAGGGAACTTGAATGCTTGACGATTGGCCTTATCATAACGGAACTATCAAATTCTTGAACACGAATCATTTCACGTGCCATAATATCCATACTTTGCATAATCACATCATAGATGGTATGTAACTCTGGTTCCGTTCGAAAATAAGAAACGTCAACAGCTATCGTAACATCTGCTCCCATCTCTTTCACTACCGATACAGGAATGCGATCGATCACACCTCCGTCAACAAGTAACCGTTCCCCTATTTTTTCTGGAACGAATATACCTGGGATGGCAATACTTGCCCTGACCGCTGTAGCAACGTCTCCTTCTGTTAAGATTACTCTTTCACCATTTTTAATATCAGTCGCAACGACCGCAACCGGCGGAGATAATTCTTCTAGCTTTTTCCCTTTCGCTAACATACGAATAAGATCCTTCGCTTTTTGCCCTGCCACAAACCCAAGCTTTGGAACAATGAAATCAATATAATATTTCCTTCGAAATAATAAAGCGAATCGCTCTAAGTTATACGGCGATTGTCCAACGCCGTATAAACTTCCAACTAACGCTCCCATGCTACTACCTGCTATATAGTCAATTGGAATGTTTTCTTTTTCTAACACTTTTAATACACCAATATGAGCAAAACCACGTGCCCCACCAGAACCAAGTGCAAGACCGATTTTTGGACGAGTTCTCGCCACACTTATCCTCTCCTCACATTTTTGGTTGCCTCAATCTAAATCATATGGTCTATTACGAGCTCGTATACGTATAGTTATATTATGGACATGTTCAAGAATCTTACATATAAGAGCATGTTTAAAAAGGGAGATGCAATGGCTACGCTTATTGCTTCTAAGTTGTTCAAGAACAACCGCTAAAAGGAGGCCTCTATTTGATGTCTTTATCCATAACTAAAACCCTCTCACTTGCTCTACTTAGCATTTTACTAGCAGCCTCTCTTATGATCTATCCACAAGTAGCTCTTGAGGGATCGATTCGAGGATTGCAAATCTGGTGGGATGTTGTCTTTCCAGCATTGTTACCTTTTTTCATAGTATCAGAGCTACTAATTGGGTTTGGTGTGGTAACGTTCCTAGGTGCATTACTTGAACCACTAATGCGCCCGCTTTTTCGGGTACCTGGTGTCGGTGGATTCGTTTGGGCGATGGGACTGGCATCTGGAAACCCTGCTGGTGCAAAGATCACAGCACGTCTTAGACACGAAAAAAAAGTATCAAGAATTGAAGCAGAACGCCTCGTCTGTTTTACTAGTTCTTCAAATCCACTTTTTATTTTTGGGGCGATTGCAGTAGGTTTCTTTCATAATGCCGCTCTAGGAATCGTTCTGGCACTTGCTCATTATTTAGGTAATATTATCGTCGGTCTTATTATGCGTTTTCATGGTAGGGAAGAAGAAGCAGCTAGTCCGCCTCTTAAACCAAAAGTTAGTGGGCTATTTACAGCCATTAAATTGCTTCACGAAGAAAGAATTCGTGATGGGCGCCCCGTCGGAAAGCTACTTGGTGATGCAGTCCAATCATCTGTTCGCTCGCTGCTAATGATCGGTGGATTTATCATTTTATTTTCTGTCCTCAATCAAATATTAAGCTTAGTTGGAATAGTCACTTTACTCGGTACATTATTTTCAGTCGTTCTAACATTTTTTCGTTTGCCAAGTGAATTAGACACTTCTCTTATTTCAGGCTTATTTGAAATGACTCTTGGAGCACAAATGGCGAGTGAAACATCTTCTGTTCGTTTACTAGAACAAGTAATTGTAACAAGTTTTATCCTAGCTTTTAGTGGGTTCTCTATTCAGGCACAAGTTGCTAGCATTATCGCCGAGACAGATATTCGTTTCAAGCCATTTTTCATTGCTCGAGTACTACATGGTTTTATCGCCGCTTTTCTAGTCTATTTATTATGGAATCCATTTTATGTACAGCACCAATTAGCTGCTAGAGACTGGCAAGCCATACCCGTTTTCTTACGAGAACAATCAAGCTCATGGTTCACATCAACGTGGAATCTGATTGTTCAATACGGGTCGCTTTTCACCCTCATGATGCTGATTGTATTTATCTTGTTAACTGCCAGTAGCGCATTAGCTAAACTAAAATAGAACAATGAGAATCAAAACCAAAGGGTTTAACCCCAGAGGCAGATCCTTTCTAGTGCGCCTTATAAATTATCAAATTTGTTTTTTAACGCTTCTGCTACTACATCCGGAACAATATCTGAAACGTTAGCATTGTATTTTGCAACTTCCTTTACGATACTGGAACTCAAATAAGAATAATGATTATTTGTCATCATAAAAAATGTTTCAATTTCAGGACCGAGCTTCTTGTTTATGGAAGCTGCTTGCATCTCATATTCAAAGTCTGAAACGGCTCGAAGTCCTCGAATTATCGTGTTGGCCTGCTTCCCCTTCATATAATCAATCAATAAACCATTAAACGAATCAATCTCGACGTTTTCAAGATCTTTTGTAACTTCTACAAGTAATGAAACGCGCTCCTCCACAGAAAACATCGGTTGCTTATTTCGATTGTGGAGGACGGCAACAATCACTTTATCAAATACAGAAGCACCTCTTGTAATGATATCTAAATGACCTAATGTCACAGGATCGAAACTCCCTGGGCATACAGCTATACTCGCCATTTCGCCACTCCTCTCTACTTATATATATAAATTGTAATCGTTGTATCTCCATAAATTTCTGAACGATATACCTTAACTTTTCCAATTTCAGCTGGAAGTTTCACTGATGAATCATGTTCACAAACAATCATCCCACTTTCTTCAAGCAACTCATAATCGAGAATGATACTTATTTCGTTTACGATATTTTGCTTTGCATAAGGTGGGTCTAGAAAAATAAACGAAAAAGTAATTTCTCGTTTAATCAATGCTTTTAATGCCCTTGCCGAATCATTCCGATAAACTTCTGAGTGATCTTCAAACGAACATTGCTGTAAGTTTTTTTTGATTGTTTCAATCGCTTTTCGATCTTGATCTACGAAAATAGCTCTCTCTACTCCACGGCTGATTGCCTCAATCCCTAATCCTCCACTACCAGCATATAAATCCAATGCAGTTCCTCCATGAAAATATGGACCAATCATATTGAAAATCGATTCTTTTACTTTATCCGTGGTAGGTCTTGTTGAAGATCCTGGTACAGCTTTTAAAGACAAGCCACGTTTTTCTCCTGATATCACTCTCACTATTTCCACCTATCCTCTACTTACATAATCTACTCTATCCTACCATAAAAATAATCCAAAAATCATTTAGAGAGATTGTTCCAAAAGGTTGATTTTCACCTTTTGGAACAATCTCGAAGCAATGACCAGCGTGTGAAATCATTGAACTCATTAACACCTTTGAAAGAATCAAAAAGAGTCATTTTCTCCATTTTGAACAATCTCAAGTCGTCCACTTCTACTTTCAGTTTGTCACGAGTGATAAGAAGTGATGCAACGTATTACTCTTGCTTGATAGAAGGTTTCAAAACATGCATTTCTATATTGCGTTGTAATATTTTCTAGTTTGTATGTATGAAATAACGAGATTACGGTCATACTTCAACTAGTAGCACTCTTATAGTGTTGCTACAACCGCGGAGAAGGCTTACGTTTCCCCATAAGTTCTTCCTCCGGTTTCTCCTCTCCCATAGCCTTATTACATACATAGTATGTGTATGGGCACCTCGCAAGGGATTCCTTGCGAGGTTTTTTTTTGCTCGACAAGCTCTTTGATTCATGCTACATTTTTTTGTTGTAGATTGTTCTATAGAAAGAAGGGGTACTGAAATGATTCAACGCTTTATTTTACTAGGTGAAGGGTACAATGATTTATATGAATTACTTGAGATAGCTAGATCCAATCATTCTAGAATACATATGCTCCTACGCCTTGATACAAAAATAAATCATCAAGAAAAATCTTCGCTTGTTCTCATTTTACATCCAGCTGAACCAGGTAAAATGATGCCGTTTTATCTCTGTTTAGAAGGTATTCACAACCCAAATAGTAAACCTACCGAGCGTTATCGATTATTTGAACAGCTTTCTAAGCAAGTAGAAAAAACAATCCATAAACTTGAAGTAAAGTCATCTGATCAATTTGAGGAAAATGATTTATATTATCAATATCTTATTGGCGTGCTTCGGATGAACCGGTATATTCCACCCCTTCAATAACATTCCTTAAAAGAGGCCTTTCAAATAGGGAGCTTTGTTCCCTTTTTCACAGAAAAAAAGTGACTCCATTCGGTCGCATTCAGCTACCTTTGAGTCACCCAATTATATGCCCATTTTATAATCATACTCTTTTGCTTTATCTGGCTTAGCATTTTGAAATTCCGTTTCAATAAAAGGTCGCATCGACGGTTTTACATCTCGCACAAATGGAAAAGACTGTAATTTCTTCATCGTATCTTCAACTTTCTCTTGATCACAGTAAAAAACAACATATTTCATCTTTTTTGAGACATAATGAACATTACCAAATCGACGTAGTTGCCTTGCAAACTTTAGTGATGTAAGCCATACAGCAACTCCTTGACGTTTCGAACCTAACATATATTGTTCTCCTTTAATTTTGATCTTGCTTCAGTCTAGCATGTTCTGACTTTTCAATCAATAGATCTGTTGTCTTCGACGTATTCGAAACATACCGACTCATGAGACACACACCAAGCTTGTTGGCAAAAAACGAGAGAGAAGCATTTCGCTTCACTCTCGTTTAACTGCAACCGCAACCTCCGCCTGAACTACAACCACCACTACATGACATATTATCAAAAAATGGATTGCCTGTAGGTACTTTTATCGTATCAGAAACAGCTCTGGCTAACACTTCACTTATCTCATTTAAGAGAGATTCAAGCTCACGTTCCGCTTTCTTAAACACAGATACAGATGGTGTTAAATCGAGGTCACGTTTCACTTGGCGTATTTCAGTTGAAACTTTATCGTAATCTGGGTGATATTTCCCAAAACGTTGTACTTCTTCATATTGGTCCTTCATTTTATTAAACGTTTGAATTCGCTCTTGAGCTTTCGAATCCGCTAGTAGTACCTTTTTTGCTTCTATATATTGCTGATAAGATTCAGAATGGAGAACTGCTTGCCCCAGTTCACTTGCTTCATCCATTACTTCAAATGTTGAAATAGTTGCGAGCATGATCCACACCTCCTAAAAAACAGTATAACATAACCTGCCTAAATCGTTTAATATGACAGTCACAAATATAAATTAATGGATGATGGTGATCTGACTTGCATTCCATGTAAATTTGTAAGCTCTTCTGTTAATTTTAGTAAGGCAACATCTTTTTGTTTCGCTTCAATCATCACATCCAGATGTTCAACAGTACCAACTACCTTTTTCATAAAATCATAAAATCTTTTAGAGTCAATGAAATCATGGTGTCTTCTGTCATTCATACTTTCTTTTGGACTAGAAATGTGTATTTTCATTGGCAAAGAGCTATCTTTCCACGTATTTACAACTCGTTTCCACAATGACAACAGATCTGTTGACTCGTGTAACACATCATAATGATGAAGATCAAAGACAACAGGTATATGTAATTTTTCTCCAAGGTATAACACATCTTCAATTGGATAGTTAACATCATCATTCTCTAATATAATCATTTCTTGTATTGTACTAGGTATTTTCGCAAAGTTGTTAATAAATTGCTCAAGTCCTTCTTCCCTGCCTTCCTTCTTACCTCCAACATGGAGGACACATCGATGAACATGAGAGAGACCCATTCCCTTAAGTAGTTTATAATGCATAAGCAAAGTTCGTAACGATTGCTGTAAAATTTCTTTTGAGCTATTGTTTAAGATTACAAAGTGATCTGGATGAAAATCTACTCGCATATCTTCCTTGTTAATAAATTTTCCTAATTGCTTCAACATGGGAGCTAACGTTCCTTCATATTTCCACCCTTCCGTTAGTGGATGATTAGCTAGGGGGACAATTCGTGAGGACAAACGAAAAAAAGTAATATCATGGGCCTGATTGTGTTTTAATATTCGCAAGCAATTTTCTAAATTGGCTATCGCTACTCTTTCTAATTTACGGATGCCAGCCTCTCGATCTGCAATTTGCTCAAATTGTTTCACTGTTACGTTTTTGGAAGGAGATGCATTGGAAAGTAACATACTCATTGCTACATAACCAAGTCGAATTGATAAATTGTTATCCATGATTGACTTCCCATCTTTCTTTGTCTATAATTCATTCGTCTTATTTAAAATGGATGAAGAAGAAGGTGTATGTTGTTGAAGATCGTTACATTTAACCCATTCCGAACTATTGGAATGCCAGGTATACAATATGTTAAGCCTGAACACATGTTTGAGCAACGAAAGAAAATAGAAGAAGCAGATGTTTGCCTGTTTCCTGAGAATTGGCAAGTAAATGCACTCGTATATGGAATGAAAAAAAACATTTTCCCCAGTATTCAATCGATTCAAATGGGTTTCAATAAAATTGAAGTAACCCGTGGGTTATGGAGTGTTTGTCCTGAACATGTACCAAATACGGTCATTTTAGGTAGAAATCATGAGAATATTAACCGAGTGTTTGATGAATTTCCATTTCCTTTTGTCGCAAAAGAAATCCGAAATTCCATGGGAAAAGGTGTTTTTCTGATTGAGAACCATAAACAATTTAATGAATACGCTGAAAACAATCCTTATTTCTATGTACAAGAGTATCTACCCATTGATCGTGATTTACGTGTTTGCTTTGTTGGAGATGACGTCATTGCTGCTTATTGGCGAATTAATGAGAGGAATTCTTTCAGAAATAACGTTGCCCAAGGTGCCCGTATTTCATTTGATGATATTCCAACTGAGGCAATTAACTTAGTTCGCAAAACAGCTCGAGATCTTGGCATTAATCATGCTGGATTCGATGTTATTTCAGCTGGTGGAAAATATTACTTCCTCGAATTTAATACACTTTTTGGCAACCAGGGATTTCAACAGTTAGGTGTTTCGGTTGAGAAAACAATCTACGACTACTTGCAGAAAACAGTCGTTAAATCGTAACAAGAATCGTTTCCTCCATATCGTATGGAGAACGATCATTTTTTACAATTACCACTTTTATTTCATGTTCACCCGAAGGCAGATCGTTAATAATAAAAGCAGGTTCGTATAGTGTATCAACATGTTCATCGTTTATGTATAGTCGGATATGCCCTTCCCCTTCCTGGTGAAGCATTCCGACTTTTTCTTTTTTAAAGTGAAATTGGTTCACGAAGCACTCAATAAATACACTTTGTTCTCGTATATCATAGTCAATCATTAATTTAGAATCATTGTTTGCAACTGTAACCATTCCTGTACTTTGAATAGGAACCACTTTTACCACTTCTAAATTCGGTTCTTCTTCCGCGCATACAGTAGCAATAGCTCCCAGTGTCATTGTCAAAACAATAGGAGCTACATAGATAATCTTCTTCATTTTTCATACTCCTCTAACAGTAAGGTTTTTTTCTAGAATACCTCTACTGTCATCCTTCTATTCGATCTCATAAAAATTTACAAAGACCTCTCACCCAAAGGTGGATCAAAAAGAATGAAAAAAACCCTTTAGAAAACAACGTCTAGCCTTTTTGAAATAATTTCAAAAAAAATGACCTGCCAATTTTATTGGCTAGGTCCTTGCGCTCCCGCAACCGTTGCTTGCCCCATCTTAAGCATTTCCATCATCATCATGACCAGCCCAAGAGAATTTTGTACCTTTTCTACCCGTTGCGGTAAAGTACGACCATAAAATTGATTAGCTTCTTTTTCTAACAACGCAATTTGACTAGGGTCTCTGCTTAGCTTACGGTACCAGTTAGGGTGCTGTCTTATATAGTGACGCAACTCTGGTCGTTCAAGTAACAATTGCTGAATATTCACTCTCATGTTACATTCCCCCTAACGTAAATTTAATCACGTCGAAATGAAAATGGATGATCTTGCTGTCTTTGATTAGGTTGGTTATCAGGCTGCTTTTGAAATGACTGGATGACATTTTGAACATTTGATAACACTGAGCTAAATTGTCCTAGATGATTTTGAAGATCTTGCACGTTCATTCGTTTGACAATCCCCATAATTTGTCCGAGAGCGTCTGTTGCACTTTGAGTCGACTGTTCTTTCTCAGGCTCTTGCTGGTGCGACTCCTCAGCATGAACACCAGCTGATTTCTTTTGAGTATATGAGTTCCATTGCTCATGGTCTCCACCTAATACACTCCATTCTTCAAATAGCCCCTGGAGCGTCTTTCGTCCCTCCTTTACTTCCTTTAAAAGGACTGGGTGCTCTTTCATGAACTGTTTAAATTCTTGCACAGAAGGATGTAATCCCTGTTTCGAAACCATTTCTCAATCACCCTCCTTATCTTCTTTATCATAGTTTACACAAATGCCCAGTCCAACGTGCGCCCATTTTTCAAGTTGCTGATTAAAGTATTTTTGCTACAATATGAAAAAGGATATTGAAGAATGCAAGATGTTGAGGAGAATAAGGAATTACGTTGTATCGCCTCCTTAAGTCATAGCGGAAACAACTTTGTGTAACAGAAAGTCTATGATAAAAAAGAGAAATTGGTTGCACGAGCTATTGGAACATTCTTTATAATTGATTCTCCAAAACAGTTAACAAAGAGGGGACAAAAAGGTCAATGAAACGACCTCTTTGCCCCTCTACAATTGCCATGGTGTCATAAAATTTTGTGTATAATATTCCTGAAAAACCCCTACTCCTAAATGAGTAAATTCCTCATGTAATAAATTTACACGATGTCCTTCACTATTGAGCCACCCTTCAACAGATGCTAAACCATCAATGTACTTTGCGGCTATGTTTTCGCCAGCTAACATAAAAGGCACATCACCACTAGTGAATCGATCCGATAATTCTCCATATGTCGGAGATGTATGAGAAAAAAATTGATTCGTACTCATATCCATACTATGAAGATAAGCAACGTCCGCGACTTTCCCTTCCCATTCAAATGGATCTAATCCGTGGCGTGAACGAATAACATTGGTGAAATCAAAAATTTGTCTAGCATTGCCTTCTTCAATTTTAAACCATTCATCCTTGGATAAGGTAGAGCGTTCAGGAAGAGAGCCTCGATAAGAAACAGAGTAAGGTCTCTGTCTAATTAACACCTCATCTACACTGATTCGAATGCTAGATAGTTCATTCGTGTAGGTATCAAAGTAAAATTGCACCCAATGACCATCTAACTCTACAAGTGGTCTCATGTTTACATCTTCATTTGTCAACTCAAATTGATAAACTCCATCGTTCGTTTTTATTTCAACATTTTTTTGGAAGTGTAGAAGTTCATTTAATTCTTTGTAAGTTTGGCCTAAAGAAAGCGACTTCTCGCTAATATCTCCTGTTAAAAAAACCGTTACAACCTGGTCATCTTCCATACCAATTTGCATATATGAATCAATAGAAAAAGGATAAATCCACCAATCATATCCATAAGCAGATAAATCAATTCTTGTCGGTTCTCCAAATTCAGCTTTGACCTCATCAGCAGTTAACCCAATAAAACGTTCATGCTCAGCAAACGAAATATTCTCCTCTTCAATGAAAGAATCAGCAACTATAAAAGCCACTTCTTCAACAGATTGTCCCTGTTCATCAATAAGAACTGGTTGCTCGAACCACTCAGCTATTTCAGCTTCATATATCTTTTCGAAAGCAACGATCGATAAGAATAACAAAAGGCCGCCAGTAACCATATGTTTCTTCTTCATACATTCCCCTCTCTCTATTACCTGGCCACAAATTCCAATAAATGAACGACCAGAAATCAAGTATATGAGTTTTCTTCCTCCTCAATATAATTCCTTACAAAGAAAATTCGCAATATACCTTGGTAATTCCTTTCACTAACTATGTAAGGTTCTGTCGGTTTTAAAGTTGAAAGTGTCGAACATAAATAACCATAGGATTTGCACTGCTTGGATGTTGTTCAAAAAGGGAAAACCACCCTTTTTGTATTAAAGTAGCATTGGCTCCTCTCGGTGCACGCAATGCTATGAGAAAGTCACTCATAGCTCCGCTCAAATGATAGCACCGGCTCCGCTCACTGC